>NZ_CP159957.1:0-86795 GCF_042466645.1 Hydrogenophaga sp. ANAO-22
GTTCGCCGCGCTCAGAACGCTCGAAGCGCTCCTCGTATCGCTGCTTGCCCTTACCGGACTCATCCTTGCCTTCATCGGCACGAGCACCCGCGCCGAGCAGCAGCAGGCACGTAAGGGTCGTCAATGCAATTCGTGTGTTCATTCGGGTCTCCTAGACCTGCTTGTTATATCGCGCACCGATGAACACGGTTGTTGTCGTTTTGTAAAAGCGGGATGGCCGGACGCAGACCCATCAAACGGCATTGACTCAAAAGGCACTTCTGCCGAGGGGCCAATGAGCGAGCGCGAAACCACAGAAATGGCCTCTCCTGGTCGGGCATGTGCAGGGCGTCGTTCAGGCAGTTCGGCCGTTCAAATAGCACGGCTCGTTCGTCTTCCGATTTCTTTTGCGAGACGTGTTGCGGCTCGAAGGCCCGTATCTAAACCCGCGCAAGCGGTCTGGTTGCCCCATACCCCTAAGCCGGGGAGCCAGCCCTCTATGCAATTGTTGTTGCAAATAATGTGATGTATATTTCAATGCATGTTCTCGATGCTGCTCGTCACCCTGCCCACCCAGCCCAGCGCGGTGCGGGTGCGCGTCTGGCGCGCGCTCAAGGCCATGGGCTGTGCGGCGCTGCGCGACGGGGCCTACCTGTTGCCCGAGGCCCAGCAGGCGCTGTTCGAGCCACTCGCAGACGAGGTGCGCGAGCACGGGGGCTCGGCCATGGTGTTGCGGCTGGATGCGACCGACGAAACCCAGCGCATCGAGATGCTGGGGCTGTTCGATCGCGGTGAGGCCTATGCGGCGTGGCGCGCCACGGCCGATGCGCTGCATGCCGAGCTGGGCGCGCTCGGCGAAGCGGTGGCGCGCCGGCGCTGGCGCGGCCTGGCGCAGGCGCTGGAGGAGGTGCAGCGCATCGACTACTTTCCCGGCGAGGCCTCGCTGCAGGCCCAGGCCACGCTGGCCGACCTGCGCGACGCGCTGGATGCGCACTACTCGGCGGGCGAACCCCGGGCCTTGCCCGAGCACGGCATCGCGCCGCTCGACGCGCGCCAGTTCCAGGGCAAGCGCTGGGCCACCCGCGCACGCCCCTGGGTGGACCGTCTGGCCAGCGCCTGGCTGATCGCGCGCTTCATCGATGCGCGGGCCGAGTTCGTCTGGCTCGCCGATGTGGCGCGCCTGCCGCGCGGCGCCATCGGTTTCGACTTCGATGGCGCACGCTTCAGCCACGTCGGTGCGCGCGTCACTTTTGAAGTGCTGCTGGCCAGCTTCGGGCTGGACCAGGATCCCCGGCTGGTGCGCATCGGCGCCATGGTGCACTGCCTCGACGCGGGCGGCATCCCGGTGCCCGAGGCGGTCGGCCTGGAAGCCGTGCTGGCCGGGCTGCGCGAGATGCACAACGACGACGACCGCTTGCAGGCCGCCGCGGCCGGGGTGTTCGACGCGCTACTGGCCACCCCCACCGAAGGAAGAAAAACATGAGCACCCCAGCGCCCAACGAACGGCCCGCACCCGTGGGCTTCATGGAGGCCTTCCGCTTCTGGCTCAAGCTCGGCTTCATCAGCTTCGGTGGTCCGGCCGGGCAGATCGCGATCATGCACACCGAACTGGTCGAGCGCCGCCGCTGGATCAACGAGAAGCGTTTCCTGCACGCGTTGAACTACTGCATGCTGCTGCCGGGCCCCGAAGCGCAGCAGCTCGCCACCTACATCGGCTGGTTGATGCACCGCACCTGGGGCGGCATCGTCGCCGGTGCGCTGTTCGTGCTGCCCTCACTGTTCATCCTGATCGGACTGTCGTGGGTCTACATCCGTTTTGGCGACGTGCCGGTGGTGGCCGGCATCTTCTATGGCATCAAGCCGGCGGTGACCGCGCTGGTGCTGCACGCGGCGCACCGCATCGGCACGCGCGCGCTGCGCAACCCGTGGATGTGGGGCATCGCGGCCGCGGCCTTCGTGGCCATCTTCGCGTTCAACACGCCGTTCCCGGCCATCGTGCTCGCCGCCGGCCTCATCGGCCACTTCGGCGCGCGGCGCTGGCCGCAGGTGTTCGCGCTCGGAGGTGGGCACGGTGCGCAGGTGGCGGGCTATGGCCCCGCGCTGATCGACGACGACACGCCCACACCCGCGCACGCACGCTTTTCGAAGCGGCATCTGGTGAAGGTGCTCGCCGCCGGCCTGGGCCTGTGGCTGCTGGCCATGGCCGCCTTGCTGGCCACGCAAGGCCTGCAGGGCACGCTCACGCAGATGGGCTGGTTCTTCACCAAGGCCGCGCTGCTCACCTTCGGCGGCGCCTATGCGGTGCTGCCCTACGTCTACCAGGGTGCGGTGGACACGCACCAGTGGCTGAGCGGCGCGCAGATGATCGACGGCCTGGCACTGGGTGAGACCACGCCGGGGCCGCTGATCATGGTGGTGGCCTTCGTGGGCTTCGTGGGCGGCTGGGTCAAGGAAGTACTGGGTTCGGACGCGCTGTTTCTCGGTGCCGCACTGGCCGCGAGCGTGGTGACCTTCTTCACCTTCCTGCCCTCGTTCATTTTCATCCTGGCCGGCGCCCCGGCGGTGGAGGCCACGCACGGCAAGCTGGGCTTCACCGCGCCGCTGTCGGCGATCACGGCCGCGGTGGTCGGCGTGATCCTCAACCTCGCGCTGTTCTTCGCGTACCACGTGCTGTGGCCGCAGGGTTTCGACGGCGCGTTCGACGCCGGCTCGGCCGTGATCGCTGTGGTCGCGGCGCTGGCGCTGTTCCGTTTCAAGCTGGGTGTGTTGCCCCTGCTCGGTGCCTGCGCGGCCGCCGGGCTGGTGGTGTCTCTGTGGCTGCGCTGATCGAGAACTTCATGAACCATGTGAATGCATTGCCTTTGCCGTTTGCCGCTGGCGCGGTCGCGGGCTTTTCGGAGCGGCTGCTCAGCAGCCACCACCAGAACAACTACGGCGGCGCGGTCAAGCGCCTCAACGCCATCCGCGCCCAGTTGGCGGGCATGGCGTTTGGCACCGCGCCGGGCTACGCCCTCAACGGCCTCAAGCGCGAGGAGCTGATCGCCACCAACTCCATGCTGTTGCACGAACTCTATTTCAGCGGCCTGGGCGGTGACGGTCAGACCATGGAGCCGGCGATGAAGCTCGCCCTTGATGCCAATTTCGGCGGCTTCGAACGCTGGCGCGAGGAGTTCTCGGCCTGTGCCAAGGCGCTGGGCGGTGGCTCGGGCTGGATGCTGCTGGTGTTCCAGCCGCGTGAAGGCACGCTGGTCAACCAGTGGGCCGCGGACCACACCCACAGCCTGGCCGGTGGTGTGCCGCTGCTGGCACTGGACATGTACGAACACGCCTACCATCTGGACTTCGGCGCTGCGGCGGGTGCCTACGTCGATGCCTTCATGGCCAGCATCGACTGGGCCGGCGTGTACGCGCGTTACCAGTCGGCGGTGCACGCGGCGAGCGAACCCTTCGGCTGTGGCCACTCGGACGTGTCGGGCGCTCTGGTGCTCGACGTGCGCCGGGCCGGCGTGTTCGAGCAGGCCACGCAGATGATGGCGGGCGCGCGCTGGCGCGACCCCGCCGCCGTGGCGCAGTGGGCCGCCGACCTGCCGCACGACCGGCCCGTGGTGGTCTATTGCGTCTACGGCCATGAAGTGGGCCGCTCCACGGCGCTGCGCTTGCGCGCGGCCGGCGTGGATGCGCGCTACCTGCATGGTGGCCTCGACGGCTGGCAGGCCGCCGGGCAGGCCCTGGTGGCGAAGGAGAACGCACCATGAAATGGGTCACCCGCGAACGCCCCAAGATCGACCGCATTGCCTGCCCGTGGCTGATCCAGCGCTTCATCGACCCGGCGGCTGAATTCCTCTACGTGCCGGCGGGTGAGGTGCAACGCGTGGCCGCTGCGACGGGTGCCACGCCCTACGACATCCCGGGCGTGGAGATGAGCCACGTGGGTGAGCAATGCAGTTTCGACGCCTTTCTGGCGAAGTACCGGCTCGACGATCCGGCGCTGGCCCGGCTCGCCGGTATCGTGCGCGGTGCCGACACCTCGCGGCTCGATCTCACACCGCAATCGGCCGGCCTCTACGCGATCTCGCTGGGTCTGTCGCGGGTGTTTGCCAATGACCACGAGATGTTGCGCCACGGAATGGTGCTCTACGACGCGCTCTACGCCTGGTGCCGCGATGCCCAGGAAGAAACCCACGCATGGCCACCGGTCATGCAATGAGACTGAAACATGATGATGAAAAAGACAATTCTTGGGATCATCGCGCTGTGCAGCATGACGATCAGTCATGCGCTGGAAGTGAAGTTCGAAGCCGTCGCGCAAGGGGTCTACGCCCACATCGGGGACATCGGAGGACGTACCGCCGAGAACGAAGGCCTCAATGCCAATATCGGACTGGTGGTCACCCCTGCAGGCGCGGTTCTGATCGACAGTGGGGCCTCATACGCCAGTGCGAAAGCCATCCATGAGGCCGTGAAGAGGATCACCCCGCAGCCGGTGCGCTGGGTCATCAACACCGGGGGTCAAGACCACCGATGGCTGGGCAATGGCTATTTCAAGGAGCAAGGCGCTGAAGTGATTTCCCATGCCGCTGCGGCGGCGGACATGCGGGTGCGATCAGGAGACCAACTGGCCGCGTTGCGGCCGATTCTGGGTGACAAGCTTCAGGGGACCGTTCCGGTCTATCCCGTTCGTGTCGTTGACACCAATGATTTACGGATGGACTTTGGTGGCCGAACGGTGGAGTTGCTGAATCGCGGGGGCGGGCACACCCCGGGGGACATGATGGTGTGGTTGCCAGATGTCAAGGTCCTGTTCTCTGGGGACATCATCTACGTGGACCGATTGCTGGCAGTCATCCCGGTCAGCAACACGCGGCTGTGGCTGGTGGCATTTGCCGAAGTGGAAAAGCTCCAGCCCTTGCGTATCGTGCCAGGACACGGCCGCGTCACCGAATTGGCCACAGCGAAAGCGCACACTCAGGTCTACCTGCAAGCATTGCGGGCGCACATGAAGGATGCCGTTGAACGCTACGAGGACATCAGTCAGTCGGTGCTACGCTTCGATCTTTCGCCATTCAAGACGCTTGCGAATGCAGACGAATTGCACCCGGGCAACGCAAGCAGGACCTACTTGGAAGTTGAACGGGAATAGAGAGCATTGGGTACCGAGCCTCGCTCAGCAGGAAATGGATGAGCGACTCGCCATTGACCTCGCCCGCATCGCGGTATGAATCGCCCAGGCCCCAACAGTCAAGCGTCGCGCTACCTGCCGCGCGTAACCGGTCATTGGGCCGGGGCCGGTGCAACCCTGCAGCAGAATTGAGACAGTCTGACGACAGTGTGATGACCCGTCTTGCCCAATACATCGAGGCCGCCGAGAGCGACAACACGCGCCGGAGCTACGCTTCGGCGATTCGCCATTTTGAAGTTGAGTGGAAAGGTTTGCTGCCTTCCACGGCGGACGCCATTGCCCGCTACCTGGCCGACCACGCGGCCACCCTGGCCATCAACACCCTGCGCCAGCGGCTGGCGGCGCTATCAAGGTGGCACAACGACCAGGGCTTTCCCGACCCCACCAAATCGGCCTTGGTGCGCCAGGTCCTCAGGGGCATTCGCTCTGTTCACAGCGTGCAAGAAAAGCGCGCCCGCCCACTGGAACTGGCCGTGCTTCAGCAAGTCGATCAGTGGCTCGATACCGCCATCAGTCATGCGCAGCGGTCCGGCGACCAGCAAGCCGCACTGCGCCACGCGCGCGACCGCAGCCTGATGCTGCTGGGATTTTGGCGCGGCTTCCGCTCCGACGAACTGGTCAACCTGCGCGTTGAGAGCATAGAGGTCACCCCCGGCCAAGGCATGACCTGCTACCTGGGCCGCAGCAAAGGCGACAGGCAGCGTCAGGGCCGTGTTTTCAGATGCCCGGCGCTGTC
Source organism: Hydrogenophaga sp. ANAO-22 (assembly GCF_042466645.1). Lineage (NCBI taxonomy): Bacteria > Pseudomonadati > Pseudomonadota > Betaproteobacteria > Burkholderiales > Comamonadaceae > Hydrogenophaga > Hydrogenophaga sp. ANAO-22. Next base: position 5,895 of record NZ_CP159957.1, read on the forward strand.
CCGCCTGTGTCCCGTTACGGCCTTCAATGCCTGGATTGATCTGGCCGGATTGACCGAGGGACCGGTGTTTCGCAAGATTGACCGCTGGGGACATGTGGCCGACGAAAGCCTGCATGCCAACAGCCTGATCCCCTTGCTGCGCAGTGTGCTCGCCGAATCCGGTGTTGCGTCGCCCGAGGACTACAGCAGCCACTCCATGCGCCGCGGCTTTGCCGGATGGGCCCGCGCCAGCGGCTGGGACATCAAGGAGCTGATGGAGTACGTCGGCTGGAAGGATGTCAAATCGGCCATGCGTTACCTCGATGCGTCGGATTCCAGCCTGCAAGCCCGGTTCGAGCAGGGATTGCCTGCGTTGGCGCAGGCAGCTCCGCAGTCCCCGCCGCCTTTGTTGTTACTGACCGAACAGGTCGAAGGCCCCCGCCCGCCAGCCGAGGGGACGACGCCCGTGGCGGTCCTGCGCGTCACGATGGTGCTGTCCCGTTTCAGCAAGCAGTCACGCGGCCTGGCCCGCGGCCACCGGCTGATCGAGCAGACCTGCTTCGAGCGTTTTGCCATGCAACGCCTGAATACCGAGGGCACGCTCTACGAGTTGGTGGTTCCCTACCTGACCCGCGACTTGCTGGACGAGGTTATCGCCTCGTTGCTGGATGACATGTACCGCATCGCCGAGGACAACCAGTGTCTGCTGGAAACCTCGTTTCACGAACCCGCCACCGACACCCATTGGGATTGAGGCGATGGGTAGCAAAGACGCCAGGCGGGGTAGTCCCCGCGCATGACCACACTCCATGAGACGGCCTATCCCAGCCTGAAACCCGATCCGACACCGCGTGAGCTGGCGGAGCTCTACACACCGACCGAGGATGAAAAACTCCTGGCTGCAGGTGTCGGCAAGCGCGCCTTGCCGTGCATGGCGGCGCTGATCCACTTGAAACCGAGGCGCCCCCGGTTATCCGAGAGCACACTGCGCTGCAGCCCGAGGGCAAATCACTGTTGTCGATAGGTCTGAATGAGTTCTTTGGCCTTGGCGAATGCCGCTTCGTAGAGATCTGGCGAGTTTCGCTGCAGGTTGTTCACAACGCGACCGTGCGCCTCGCGACTGAGCCGGAACTCGACGATTCCGAATCGTTGGGCGATGTCCCTGACATCCACCTTGCCCCAGCTGTCTTCCCCCAACCCGTCTGGATGCAGAACGAAGCTGTGGACATAGCCATCTGCGCCGCGCTCGGTTCCTTCCGCGCCCTGCTCGAATCGGATGGCCAGCAGCGCCACGGGGTCCAAACCTGCCAACTCACGCATCGCTTCCGCGAACGCGGAACACCTGCCGAATGTGTATTCAGCCGCCTCGGCGGCCGGAATGCAGGGTTCCAGCCGTTTGGGGATAGAAGCCAGATAGGCTGTGTTGGTCTCGATCGCTTTGACTGCGCTACTGATCTTGGCCGGGTCGGGTACGCAACGCAGAGGCAGTGTCGCGAGCGTGCTCTCAGCGTAATAGCGCGTCCGGACACCACCCATGCCGTGCCGCACGGCCATGGGCCGAATCGTTCGGTGAATGAAGTCACCGAGAGACCGGTTGCCTCGCACATCAAAAATCCGGGTTCCGTTGTCCGCCACGTAGACGCGCAGCGGCCTGCAAGCCTCAAGAGAGATGTTGTTGTCCGGATCAAGCGATGGCACCCACCAATCCACGTGAAGCAGCCAGCCCGTCACTCGCGCGAGCGCCACTGCAAAGTTGACGCAATCTTCCGATTCCCACTCATCGACCAACACCGGCGCAAAGGCCGCGCGCTGCTTGAGCTTGGCTTGTCCCATCGTTCTTCTCCGTGATGACCAATTGTCAGGTGACAGACCATTGTCAGTGCCAAAACCTAACCCGGTGAATCGCACGGGAAAAGAGCTGGCTGTTTTTTCGGAAATCCGCTAAGTCATTGATTTCATTGATCAAAGCAAGCCGCTAACCCGGTGAATTGCACATGAAAAGAGCCGATTCCGAAAATCCACCCTTCCCGAACATGTGCCCCTCGACACCGGCCGACAGGTGCCTCGACCTCCCCGTATTCCGGACGACCTGGATCAAACCCGGCGCGCGCGCAGCTTGGACTGACGCTGAATCAGGGCGTCTGCGTACGAATCGATCTCGAAGGTGATGGTGCCCTTGAAGTTCACGTGCTCAAAATGGACCGGCCCGATGCGCCTGATCCAGTGGTCCTCTATGGGGTGCTTGAGCGCCTTCCAGCGGTCCACAACATCTTGCATCTTCATGGTGTTCCAGGCGATCACAACGTTGGTCAGCAGGGTGTGCGACGTCGAGATGGCGCGCAGTTCATCGGCCCGCCGGCCGCGCGAGACGCCCACACGCCCGTGGTACACGGCGCGCTGCAATTGATGGATGGACTCGCCGCGGTTCAGCAGTGCGTGCATTTCGCGGCGGAACTCAGGGATGGTGAAGTAGTCGCACAGAAAAATGGTGCGAAGAAGCTTTCCCAGCTCATCTGCGGCGGCATGCACAGGATCACCCCTGGCGGCGCTGCCCAGGCGGGCGATGGCCTCTGCGGCCGTGAGGCGGCCCTGGCGGATGGAGGCGATCAGGCGAAGCAGCTCCATCCAGCCGGCACGGATCTTTCGCAGCGAGACCTTGCCCACGATCAACCGCTCCAGCGATTCAGGCGGCGCAGCACCCCAGGCCATGAACATCTTGCGCTCGGACAGCTGGCGCAAGCGAACACACAGGTCGAAGCCCAGCAGCTTGGCGATCGCCATGGCTGCATTGGTGTAGCCGTGGGTGTCGACGGCCAGCAGGGACAGGCGGATCTGATCCTCGCGCCGCGTGCAGTTGTGCGCTTCAACGCCGTGCACCGCGGGCGCTGCCTGCCGGTCGTTGATGACGATGGGCTGGTCGTGAAACAGCGCCCAGGTGTCGAGCATGTGCACATAGATGCCCACCCCATGCTGTTTGCGGCGGTACTCCATGCGCGCCGAGTGCAGGTGCCGCGATGTATCGAGCGTCATCGAATCTGAGGATGCTTTGTCGCCTTGGCCCCAGAGCATCGCAATCGGCATGCTCTGCTGGAAATCGATGATGCGCGTGTTCGCCTCCCTCAGGCGCCCGCTGGCCTCCAGAGCGCGCATGGCCATGGAGATTTGTGAGACTTGCAGGCCGGGGATCATGGCGCAGACCCCCTTGGCGTTGTTCTCCGTCCCATGTGCGTACAGGGCGCCGTAGACCGCCTTCAGCTCACCAATGTCCTTGGCCATCCGGCCCAGCAGCGCCTGGCTGAAGCGGGTTTTGGCATCCACCTCAACCAGCATGTCGGCAAACTGCGCGCCGCCGATCATGTTGAACATGCTCTCTCGGGTCTTCGTGACCTGGGGTTCGACTTCAAGCGTCTGGATGGGTGCGATGCTGATGTGGCCCTGGTTGTCGATGGTGAGCGCGCCTTCCTCGACAGCTTTGGCAAGTTGGGCCAGGCCTGCGTCGACGCGCTCCAACACCCGATCCAGGAACTTGTCCGGATCGTCGGTGAGGCTCAGCGCGCGGATGAGTGACTTGTTCTTGTCCGCCCATTCCTGCTCAGACATCAATTGATCGGCGCGGCTGCGGTGGCGGCTGCTGTGCGCCAGCCAGAGTTTGCCGCCCTTGATGGCCTTGCGCAGTGCTGTCGCAGCACTGACCTTCAGTGCAGCAAGGGCGAGCTTGCGGTCTGGGCCCTGCAACAACAGATGCCAGCCGGGATCGGCAAAAGACACGTCAAGTCCCTCAGGCAGGCTGGTTTCCCCTCGTTTGGCCAGATCGCGCAGCAACTTGAGTTGCCTCAGCGCCTTGTCCGACGCCTCGCCTCTGATCTCCAGGATGCCCAGTGAGTTGAGGAGCGCTGAGACACGCGGCGCTTCTTCCTTCACCAGTGCTTCGCGGACCAATTGGGCACGCGTGCCCGCAAAGTCGGGCTCGTCTTGGGGCACCAGCTCGCGCATCGCGGCGACGATTTGCGCGGAGGTCAGCTTCTTGTCGTAGAGGACCGCCTTGAGCTTCACACGCTCAGCGCGTAAATCGACGGAGCTGTCCGCTTGCTTCTTGAGCACCTTGCCGGAGGCCTTGCGGTAGAGATCGGTGAGGCGTCGCGCGCCCATCTCCGCAGCCAGGTCGGTCTGTTCCAGCAAAGTCACGTGCAGGAATGAGACCATCTCCAGTTCGCGCTGCTCAGGGGACAGGTTCTTCGTTGCTGAGGGAGGTCGATTGACCACCTCCTGGCTGTAGGCCTTCAACCGATTCAGCGCAATCGCCGACAGCTTCCACTCGTGGACGTGCAATGCCTTCAGGCACTCGATTTTTTTTGTGACCTCACTCAGGGTGAGCTGACCATGCTTGCCCGGTGGCGTGCGCAGCCACTCCAACACGGTGTGCCCGCCCGGTCCAGATCGTTTTGAGAACGCGTGCAAAAGTGCCCTGTGAATGTGCTCGCGCGGCACGCCTGCGCGAATCGCTTCGAGCGCCGCATTCTCCTGGTCGGCAAATGCCGTGCGGGCCACGTCCCTGAGGGCCCGATCGCCAGGCAGCACGAGGCGGCGGTCGAAAAGCCAGTGCTCCGACTGTTGCACCAGATCGTTCACAGAGACCGCAGTGGTGCCAAGCTCGCGGAGGGCATCGGCAAGCAGCGCTTTTGTGGTGTCGTCCACGACCGCGAAGCCAACGCGTTGCCGCGCCCAAAGCTGATGCTCGAAGCGGGTGTCCCGGTCCTTGTACAGCGACGTCACGGATGCGATGTCCGTCGCTCCCATGCCCAGTGTTGATGTCAGGTGCCGCAGCAGCACAGGTGGCAGGCCCGAGAGGGCATCTGGGTGGCGTCCGGTGGCGCGCAGCATCACCAGTTGAACGGCCGCACCCAAGCGAGCTGTACCCCGGAAGCGGGGCGGGCGAAGCTCGTGGATGTCTTCAGCGCTCAGGCCAAAGCATTCTTCGACTTCGCGCCTGGACAGAGACTTGGGAAGGGTGTCGGATCCGACAAAACGCAGATAAAAGCTTGGCAAGCTGGTTCCCCCCATGGCCTGCGCAGTTCCAAGCCTTGCCGGAGTCTACGGAGTTGTTCTCGTTGGTTCCAGAAAGTTTGAGGGATCGCGGGTTAACCCTTGGCGGCTAAACCGGCTTTCTGCACCGGAAATGAGGTCACCCCGAACCGGATGGTCCTCTCCTGTGCGATGCCTTTTTGCTAAGTCTTGTGTGGGCACTGGTGCCTGACGCGCTCAGGCCGACGCTCGGGCGGACGGGCGCCGCCGCGTCGGAGGCGCGAACAACTCATTGCGTGCCGCCTCGGTGATGGCGGTCACACACGGGTGAGTGATGCGGCGTTCGACGGAGATTGCGAAGAACTCCTCAACGACTTCGTGCGTCGCGCCGATCGCGCGAACGCCGTATTGCTTTTCGATGTCTCGTTGGAGCACGGTTGGACCCGCGAAGATGCCCATTCCTCGTCGCCCAAACTCCTTGGCCAGGGCACTGTCATCGCACTGGCCCACCACCCTGGGGTGCAGCGACCGCGCATGCAGCCAGGCACGAAGGCGCTGGCCAACTGCGGATTCCTCCGCTGGCATGATCAGGGGTGCGCCGTCCAGACAGCCCGGAAATCTTCCGGTGCACCACGCGAGTATCGAAGGCGCTGCGAAGAAGCTCACTCCGCAGCTGCCCAGCTTGTGATTGAAGGCGCGGATGCTGACGGTGGAGGGAATCGGCGCATCGGAGATCACGAGGTCGAGACGGTGCAAGGCCAACTCGCCCAGCAACGTGTCCAGCTTCCACTCGCGGCATACGATGCGAACCGGCTCTGGCAACTGAGAGGCTGGCTCGATCAGTCGGCAGGCGATCGTCTTCGGTACAGCGTCTACCACACCCACTCGAAACTCAAGCAGCATGTCTTTGCGGGGGTGCTCACGCACGGCTTCCTCGAGCTCGGCCCCCGTCGAGAAGATGTCCTCGGCATAGCCAAGCGCCACACGTCCGACATCGGTAAGCACCAAGCCGCGTCCGCTCTTGGAAAACAACGGCTTCCCAAGCGCCTCCTCAAGCAACTGTATCTGCCCGCTGATGGTCTGCGGTGACAGGTGCAGCCGCTCGCTGGCACGCTGCACGCTGCCGAGTTTGGCGACCTGCAGGAAGTAGTGGAGGTGCTTGTAGTTCATGATCCGGGCCCGGACGCTTGCTGACGCAATTGTGCCGTTTTTTCGGATGATGGCTACAAAACAATCTGATTTTCAAGCGCAACGCCCGGCCCTAAATTCTGGGCATCTTCACTAACGACGAAACGCGAGGTGCAAATTGATGGTTGACATTCATTCTCAAGGATTTGCGATGACGGATGCGTTGGCCCAGCACGTGCGGCGTCGGCTTGGCTTCATGCTGACACGCCACAGCCACCGCATCAAACGGGTCCTGGTCCGTATCGGGGACGAGAACGGGCCGCGTGGCGGGCCCGACAAGTTCTGCCGAATGCAGGTCTACCTGCTCAATGCGTCGGCCGCCGTGGTCGAAGAGGTCGGCGTCGATCTTTACGCCACCATCGACCGGGCCGCCGAGCGCGTCGGGCGGGTGGTGGTCAAGCACCTCGATCGCACCCATCCGCTGCGAAACACTTCACGCCAAGGTCCTCGGCCCTCACGCAACCGGTACGTGCCCCTTGATACCGTCTACCTCCAAGGAGACAGGGCATGACCAGTGAGCGCGCCCAAACTTTGGTTGTTTCCCGGCAGGACACGCCGAGCCTGATCAGCACGCATGCCGTGCTGCGCAACACCTACGGCCTGTTGTCCCTAACGCTTATTTTCAGCGCCGCGACGGCTGGGGCAAGCGCGAGCTTGGGGCTCCCGCACCCCGGCCTGATGCTGACGCTGGTTGGCTTCTTCGGCCTGCTGTACCTGACCAACAAGCTGCGTGCCAGCGGCTGGGGTGTGCTGTCGATGTTCGGGCTCACAGGCTTCATGGGCTACACCCTGGGTCCGATCCTCGGGCAGCAGTTGGCGTTGCCCGACGGGCATCAGGTAGTGATGATGGCCATGGGTGGCACTGCGACCATCTTCCTCGTGCTGTCAGCCTATGCACTGATCACCCGCAAGGACTTCAGCTTCATGGGTGGGTTCCTGCTGGCAGGCATCGTGGTGGCATTCCTGGCTGGCCTGGGAGCACTGCTTCTTGACGTGCCAGCGCTGTCGCTTACCGTGTCAGCCGCCTTCGTTCTCCTGATGGGCGGTCTGATCGTGTTCGAGACCAGTCGCATCGTCCACGGTGGCGAAACCAACTATGTCCTGGCCACCGTCGGGCTCTATGTCGCCATCTTCAACCTGTTCACGAGTCTGCTTAGCCTCTTCGGCATGGGTGGCTCGAATGAATGATCCCTCCAGAAGGAGTGTTACTTGAAATGCGCAACCCGCCCTGACACGGTGCTCACACAACTGCCGTTCGCGGATTCTTGCTTTGAGCACCGCCGAAGTCGGCAGGACAGCGCAGGCATTGCTGGCTGAGCGACACATTTCTTATCTGCGCCGTGACAGATGGGTCCCTCGCATACTGGTGTGCGCATATCGCGGGTGCAACCCAAGAGTCAGCGCTTGGGCCACGAACCTGCATAATCGCCCGCCCTGTCCCCGTCGTCGTTCTCAAATCTGGGCGACTCTCTGCAACTCACTTCAATGGCGGTCATGCAATCTATCGGCTCTCCACTCATGTGGTCCTTGTTCACGGCTTTTGTGCTGGTCGCACTGCTGGTCGATTTCTTTGCGATGAGCAAACAGGGCGCACACCGCGTCAGCACCCGCGAGGCTGCCATCTGGTCGCTCGTCTGGGTCGGCGTGTCTTTCGTCTTCATGGGATGGCTGTGGTGGCACCTTGGCGGCACCGGAACGGATGAGGCCGCGCGCTCGCTGGCCAATGCCAAATCGCTGGAGTTCCTGACCGGCTACTTGATCGAAAAGGCGCTTGCTGTCGACAACATCTTCGTGTTCTTGATGTTGTTCACCTACTTCGCAGTGCCGGCAGAGTTCCAAAAGCGCGTACTCATGATCGGCATCCTCGGCGCGCTCGTGCTGCGCGCGGTGATGATTCTCGTGGGCGCCTGGCTGATTGCTCAGTTCCATTGGATCCTGTATCTGTTTGGCGCCTTCCTGCTGTTCACTGGCATCAAGATGTGGTGGGCCGCCGGCCAAGAGCCCGACCTGGACAACAATCCAGCTCTCAAGTGGATTCGCAGCCGCTTCAAGATTGCGCCGGACTATGACGGCGAGAAATTCTTCACCATGTTTGGCGGCGTCAGGATGGCCACGCCTTTGCTGGTGGTGATACTGCTCATCGGTATCGTTGACATTGTGTTCGCAGTGGACTCGATCCCGGCCATCTTTGCGATCACGACCGACCCATTCATCGTGCTCACCTCCAACGTGTTTGCGATCCTGGGCCTGCGCGCGATGTACTTTCTTCTGGCCAACATGCACGAGCGCTTCCACCTGCTCAGCTATGGGCTGGCGATCGTACTGGTGTTCATCGGTGCAAAGATGTTGTTGATCGACGTCTATAAGATCCCGGTGGTTTTTTCGCTCGGATTCACCGCAGTCACGCTGGCAGTGACGATGATCCTGTCACTCAAGATTCCGCCCAAGGGGACACCAGGCGGCGCCTATCCGTTTGATGTGAAGAAGCGGGATGACCAGGCATAAGAACCGACGGACGCGCGGTAGCGTTCGTGACGCGCGCGCATCCTCCATGCTTGACATGAGCCGCCAGCAGCCATGTCGCGCAGCCACGATTGATGGCTCTGCTTTTTCGGATACTTGCATCAGAACAATCTGATTTTCATGATCCCCCGATCACATTAAATTCAACCAGACAGCACAGTCAACAAATCGCAAGGTGTAGAGAGACGATGAACACTCAGGCTCACGGTTTCACTGACAAGCGGGCGCTGCCCCAGAACCTTCGGCGACAGCAGCAATTGGATGCCTGCGATCACGCTGCCAATAACGGCGGCGTGAGCTCACCTACAGCGATGGGATCGTGGGGCAAGCACCCAACCAAATAAACAGCTTATGTAAAGATCTCCATGGCCACGCTCCTGCTACCTTGCGACGGAACAGCCAGCGCGCTGCTTGCCGTGCGGCATGTCATATCTGCATACTCTTGCGGCGAAGTGAGGATGATTCACTTGCTGAACGTGCAGCCGCCTTTCTCTCCCAACGTTGTTCGCCACATCAGTCGCGATCAATGCGCTGAATTCCAGCAAGAGCGCGCGGATGAGGCGCTCGCCGTCGCGCGGCAGCTTCTCGATACTGCCGGCGTCCCTTACCGCGCTCATCTGGAAATTGGTGACAAGGCTCACTGCATCGCCGCCGCCGCCCGCCACCTGTGTTGCCACCGCATCGTCATCGGCACGGCGCGCAAGAGTGCATTCGTGCGCGCTGTCCAGAATTCGCTCACCAGCCAGCTCATGGAGAACTGCACGGTGCCTGTCGAGGTGATCAGCGGGGCACCCGCGGGACTCCTGGAGCGAGTCGGGATCCCCGCCAGCGTGGGCACAGGCATGGCATTGGCATGGGTGGGTGAATCGTGAACCCGCGTCTCGCCTCACGGGCCGTTATCTTCCGATCCCAGTCTTCACCATCTTCGCCTCCCATGTTCTCGTACAGCTTGATAGCTACGAAGTCGCTTCACCCCGACTCGGAGGCCTACATAGTCGCGTATCTCGGCATCTTGCCGGTGCTGATCGCGCGTTGATCGCTACACGATGCCGCACTTCGAACCCGTTATCCTTTTCTTCCTCCTTGGGGTGCTGGCCGGTTTCGTGCGGTCGGACCTGCGCATCCCTGGCGTCCTCTACGAGTCGCTGAGCATTTTCCTGCTCCTGGCCATCGGCCTGAAGGGCGGGGTGGAGTTGGCGCGCCATCCGCTCTCTTCCGTTGCGCTGCCCACCCTGGTAGTGGTCGCTGCGGGCGCGCTGATCCCGCTGGTGGCCTACCCGGTGCTGCGCCGCCTGGGTCGGCTGTCCCGCGCCGACGCCGGTTCGATCGCCGGCCACTACGGATCCGTTAGCGTGGTCACGTTTGCAGTCGGCACAACCTACCTCGCCCGCCTTGGCCAGGAGTTCGAAGGCTACATGACGGTGCTTCTGGTGTTGTTGGAGTTTCCGGCCCTGGTAATCGGCGTCCTGCTCGCGCGGCGCGGCGAGCTTGGCACACCCTGGGGCAAGGTGCTTCATGAAGTGTTCGCGGGCAAAAGTATTGTGTTGCTGCTCGGCGGGTTGGCGATCGGCTGGATCGCTGGGCCAGGTGGCATCGAGCCACTGGACCTCTTGTTCTTCGACCTGTTCAAAGGCGTGCTCGCTTTCTTCTTGCTCGAGATGGGCTTGGTGGCAGCGAGCCGCTTCGGCGAGTTGCGCCGTGCCGGGCCGTTCCTCCTTGTTTTCGCGACCGTTATGCCACTCTTCTCCGCCGGCCTGGGACTGGTGACCGGCACGTTGCTGGGCTTGTCCGTCGGTGGCGTTACGCTGCTGGCCACGCTTTACGCCAGCGCGTCCTACATCGCAGCACCTGCTGCCATGCGTCTGGCAGTTCCACAGGCCAATCCAGCCCTATCAATCGGTGCGGCGCTGGGCATTACCTTTCCCTTCAACCTGTTGGTCGGCATCCCTCTGTATCACCGGCTCGCACAGCAAGTCGTACAGTGAGGACGCACGGCCAATTGAGGAGACTTGAATGATCAAACTGGTGACCGTCGTGTGTGAAGCCACGCTTGAGACCACACTCCTGCGCGACTTGGAGACGTTGGGTGCGCGTGGCTACACGGTGACAGAGGCTCGCGGCAAGGGAAGTCGAGGCCGGCGCGACGCCACCTGGGGCCCGCACGCCAACATCCGGATTGAGGTGCTATGCAGTGCGCACATCGCCGTCGCAATCGGCGAGGCACTGCGGGAGCGCTACTACGACAACTACTCGATGGTGATGTTCATCGCCGACGTCGAGGTGCTTCGACCCGAAAAATTCTAGGCCGTCCATTCCATCCAATCAACCAAAGGAGTTCCGATGCGTATCCTCATGCCTGTCGATGGCAGCGAGTACAGCAAATCTTCCGTAGCGTTCGTCGCGTCGCGCACCACCTTGCTAAAAACGCCTACCGAAGTTGAACTGGTCAATATTCAGTATCCCGTGCCCCCACGCGCGGCGCGTGCACTGGGGCGAGAGATGGTGCACTCGTTCCACGAGGCAGAGGCCGCTAAGGCGCTGAGATCCACAGTAGCGACACTAAAACGCGCCGGCGCGAACGCCACGGCACGGTACGTTGTTGGCAACGTCGCGCGGGAGCTGACGTCAATCGTTGCAAACGACCGGGCCGATCTGATCGTGATGGGATCACACGGCGATACAGGGCTGAAAAAGCTGCTGCTAGGCTCGGTGGCTAGCGCGGTGGCGCTCTCGTGCACCAAGCCGCTGCTCATCATGCGCGGGGCCGCAATGAACAAGCGCGATTCACTCAAAGTCGGCATTGCGCTGGATGGTAGCCCCTACGGACTGGCCGTCGCGCGCTTTGTGGCCAGCAACCGCGACCTTTTCGGCGCGTCGCCCTCGGTGAGCCTGATCCACGTCGTTCCTGACCTGACGAAGATCACTGTGCCAGGGTGGATAGAGCGGGAGGTTCCGACCGGCATCAAGCCGGAGCAGGTCAATGCCATGCAAATGGCTGCGTTCGAGAATGTATTCAAGCCGGCCCATGAACTGCTTGCCCGCGTCGGCATCACGGCGGGAGAAGTGCGATTGATCGGGGCAGATCCAGGCGCTTCAATTGCCGCACAGGCCGGCAAAAGCAGATGGGATGTGCTGGCGATGGGCTCACTCGGCTTTGGAACAGCACGGCACACCTTAATGGGCTCGGTTGCATCACGCGTGGCCTCACGTTGCAAGACGGCGCTTCTATTGGTGCGGGAGAAGTAGCGGAATTGGCCCCAACTCATGACCACATGAAGCCAATGCAAAGTTGCGTGGTTACGCCTTGCTTCGGCAAGTGCGCTCCATAGCCTGATGCGATGGCTCCGCAAAAACCATCGACAGGCGCCGGACGTACTGACGGAGCAACATCCCTGACGATGGGTCTTGCCCAATACATCGAGGCAGCCGAGAGCGACAACACGCGCCGAAGCTACGCCTCGGCGATTCGCCACTTTGAAGTCGAGTGGAAAGGTTTGCTGCCATCCACAGCGGACGCCATGGCCCGCTACCTGGCCGACCACGCGGCTACCCTGGCCATCAACACCCTGCGCCAGCGGCTGGCAGCGTTGTCGAGGTGGCACACCGATCAAGGCTTTCCCGATCCCACCAAATCGGCCTTGGTGCGCCAGGTCCTCAAAGGCATTCGCGCTGTCCACAGCGTGCCAGAAAAGCGTGCCCGCCCGCTGGAACTGACCGTGCTTCAGCAGATCGATCAGTGGCTCGATACCGCCATCAGCAATGCGCAGCGGTCCGGCGACCGGCCAGCCGTTCTGCGCCACACGCGCGACCGCAGCCTGATGCTGCTGGGATTTTGGCGTGGGTTCCGCTCCGACGAACTGGTCAATCTGCGTGTGGAGAACATCGAGATCACCACTGGCCAGGGCATGGCCTGCTACCTGGGCCGCAGCAAAGGCGACAGGCAACTGCAGGGCCGTGTCTTCAAATGCCCGGCGCTGACCCGCCTGTGTCCCGTGACGGCATTCAATACCTGGATCAGTCTCGCTGGATTGACCGGGGGCCCTGTGTTCCGAAAGATTGACCGCTGGGGTCATGTGGCCGAGGGGAGCTTGCACGTCAACAGCCTGATCCCCTTGCTGCGCAGCCTGTTCGCCGTATCCGGCGTTGCGTCGCCAGAAGAATACAGCAGCCATTCCATGCGCCGCGGCTTTGCCGGATGGGCCCGCGCCAGCGGCTGGGACATCAAGGAGCTGATGGAGTACGTCGGCTGGAAGGATGTCAAATCGGCCATGCGCTACCTGGATGCATCGAGCTCAAGTCTGCAGGCGCGTTTCGAGCAGGGACTGACTGCATTGGCGCAGCAAGCTCAGTTGCTACCGCCACCATTGCTCCTGGTGACTTCGCAAGCGGGCGCTGCACACCCACCCGCCCAAGAAGCAATGCCTGTGGCTGTCCTGCATGTCACGATGACCTTGGCTCGGTTCAGCAAACACTCGCGCGGCCTGGCCCGCTCCCACCGGCTGATCGAGCAGACCTGCTTTGAGCGTTTTGCGATGCAGCGACTGAACAAGGAAGGCACGCTGTACGAGCTCTCGATTCCTCATTTGTCCCGCGACGCACTGGACGAGGTCATCGCCACGCTTTTGGACGATATGTACCGCATCGCCGAAGACAACCAGTGCCTGTTGGAAACCTCGTTTCATGAGCCGGCGACCGATTCGCACTGGGATTGAGGCGATGGGTAGACAAGCATCCAGGCGGGGCAGTCCCCGCCCATGACCACGCTCCATGAGACGGCCTATCCCAGCCTGCGGCCCGATCCGACACCCCGTGAGTTGGCGGAGCTTTACACGCCGTCCGCAGAGGAACAACGCTTGGCTTGCGACATCGGCAAGCGCGCCTTGCTGCGCATGGCGGCGCTGATCCACCTGAAGGTATTTCAGCGTCTGGGATATTTCATCCCACTGACCGAGGTGCCCCAGGTGATTCGAGAGCACATTGCGCTGCAGGCGGGCGTGATTCGGCCACCCTTGATGGCAGACCTCAAGCGCGTAGAGGCCTCGGGCGCTCGCTCGGCGCTTTTCATGGCGTTGCGCCGCCACCTGAATGTGAGGCCGCTGGACCCTGCAGGCCATGACTGGTTGGCCGTCGTGGCGGACGCAGCGGCCGAGACGAAACATGCCGTGGCCGACATCATCAACGTGATGCTGGAGGAGTTGGTCCACCATCGCTATGAATTGCCCGCCTTCTCGACGCTGGACCGGATGGCGTTTCGCGCCCGGGAAAAGAGCAACAACCAGTATTTCTCCGCCATCGCGGGTCAGCTGACCGCACAGACCAGGGCCCTGATCGACGGTTTGCTCAAAACTTCCACGGGCGAGTCGGTGTCTCCCTGGCAGATGCTCAAACGCGAGCCCAAGAGGCCCACCAACAAGGAGACGCGTACCTACATCCAGCACATCCGACGCTTGCAGCACCTGGTAGAGCAGCTTCCAAAACCCGACGTGCCGGTGCCCAAGCTCAAGCAGTTCCGACTCCTGGCGCGTGCCCTCAATGCGACCGAGATGGCCGAGCTCAAGCCACAAAAACGTTATGCGCTGGCGGTAATCTTGATCCGGGCTCAGCATGCCCAGTCTATGGACGATGCCGCAGACCTGTTCATCCGCCTCATGCAGAACCTGGAGAACAATGCCAGGCAGAAACTGCTGTCGTTCCAGCAGGAGCGCGTCCACAAAACCGACATGCTGGTTGGCCAACTCCGGGACATCCTGGGCGCGTATCAGTTGAAGGGCTCGGACGAACAGCGCGTGCAAGCCATCAGCACGGCCTTGGTGGGCGAGGTGGACGAGTTGCTCAACGAATGCGACCAGCACCTGGCCTACGCCGGACGCAACCACCTACCGTTCCTGCTGCAGCCGTTCAAGATGGTGAGAGCACAGTTGCTCAACTGCATCGACATCGCCTCCCCCAAAGCCAGCAGCGAGGACCTGGTGGTTGAGCGTTTGATTCAGGCCCTTGCCACACTGCGCGACAACCGTGCTGACACCGTGCCCCTGGCCATGCTGGGCCTGAGCGAAGAGAAAGATATTCGCTGGATGTCAGCGCAGTGGAGAAAACTGGTGTTGGTCAAGCCAGTCGGCAAGGGCCGGCCCGAGGCTGTCCACCGCCGGTATTTTGAGCTGGCGGTCATGCATGCGGTCAAGGACGACCTGAAGTCGGGCGACCTCTTCATCAAGTACGGGGAGCGCTACGACGACTACCGCGAGCAGTTGGTCGATGACGAAACCTATGAAAAGGAAGTGGGCGACTATGGTCAGGTTACGGGCATCGAGACAGATCCCAGCGTCTTTGTGTCAAAGCTGAAATCAGCCCTGTCTCAGCGAGCGAAGGAAATCGATGCAAATTTTCCGGAGAACGCCCATGCAGAAATCGTCGATGGACGTCTGATCCTCAGCAAGCCGCCGCGCTCCGACATCGTCGAGGCGGCCGCGCGCATCGACGGCATGATCACCGAAAGGATGAAAGCAGCCAGCATCGTGGACCTCATGATCGACACCGAGCGCTGGTTGGACCTTCACAAGCTGTTTCGCCCACTGGCGGGGACCGACAGCCGCCTTGAGGACTTGCGCATGCGGGTGATCACGACCTTGTTCTGCTATGGCTGCAACCTGGGCCCCGTTCAGACCGCGAAATCGATCAAAGGGCTGAGCCGGCGCCAGATCTCCTGGTTGAACCTGAAATACGTCAGCGAAGACCTTCTGGACAGTGCCATCGTCAAGGTGATCAACGCCTACAACAAGTTTGAACTGCCCGGGTACTGGGGCACGGGCAAACACGCATCGGCCGATGGCACCAAATGGAACCTGTACGAGCAGAACCTGCTGTCTGAGCACCACATCCGCTATGGCGGCTACGGCGGCATCGGCTACTACCATGTCTCCGACAAGTTCATCGCGCTCTTCAGCCACTTCATCTCGTGTGGCACCTATGAGGGCATCCATATCCTCGACGGACTGATGAGCAACGAGTCCGACATCCGGCCCGACACGATCCACGGGGACACACAGGCCCAGAGTTACCCGGTTTTTGCGCTGGCTCACTTGCTTGGCATCCAGCTCATGCCGCGCATCCGGGGCATCCAGGACCTGAAATTCCATCGCCCGGAGTCGAGCGCCGCTTACCAGAACATCAATGCGTTGTTCAGCGACGTGATCGACTGGGCGCTGATTGAACTGCATTTGCCGGCGATGTTGCGAGTGGCTGTGTCCATCAAGACCGGCAAGATAACGCCGTCGGCCATCCTGCGCCGGCTCGGCACTTACAGCCGCAAGAACAAGCTGTACTTTGCGTTCGTCGAACTCGGCAAAGTCATCCGCACCATGTTCCTGCTCAGCTACATCGGCGATGTCGGATTGCGCAAGGTGATCCACGCCGAGACCAATAAGAGCGAGCAGTTCAACGGCTTTGCCGGCTGGTCCTTCTTTGGGGGCGAGGGGATCATTGCCGAGAACATCCGACACGAGCAGCGCAAGGTGATCAAGTACAACCACCTCGTGGCCAACATGATCATCC
This sequence comes from Hydrogenophaga sp. ANAO-22, assembly GCF_042466645.1. NCBI lineage: Bacteria > Pseudomonadati > Pseudomonadota > Betaproteobacteria > Burkholderiales > Comamonadaceae > Hydrogenophaga > Hydrogenophaga sp. ANAO-22. The sequence goes on from NZ_CP159957.1 coordinate 22,158, forward strand.
TGCACAACGTGGTGGGCATGACACGTGTACTGCGAGAGCTTCGCGACGAAGGTACCGAGATCACGCCGGAGATCCTGGGTGGTCTCGCTCCGTTCCGCACGGCACATATCAACCGGTTTGGGGACTACACGCTCGACTTCCGGCGGAAAATCGGGCCGTTGGATTTTGATGTCAGCATATTTCCAATGAAATCATAGAGTTATATCCATTTCTGCTGTCTTTTACATGAATCCCTGCCGACCCTCCAGTAGCCCAGACCGGCCATGACCCCTTGCACGAGCGCGGCCAGCAGCAGGCCGTAGACCACCGCGCGAGTGGTGCTGCCGGCCGCCTCGAAGTAGCCGTGCACGCGCTCGCCGAGCAGCCCCTGCAGCACACGCCGCGCTTCGGCGAGCAGGCGGTCGCCGTCGCGGAACAGGAAGAAGGCGGTCAGCAGCGCCACCGCGAAACGCAGCGCGTTCAGCCCGAGGTCGCCGAGCAGGCGCACGAGCTGCGTGCCGGCACGTTCGCCCCATTGCTCGCCCCATTCGGCGAGCTGGCGGCCCCAGGCGGCGCGGTCGCCGCCCAGTTCGCCCAGCCGCTCCTGCAGCCAGGGCCCGATCCAGGGGATGCGCGCGATCGGCTCGGGCAGTTCGACCCCGGCGCGCAGCAGCGCCACGGTCTCGCGCAGCGCGACTGCGCCTTCGCGCTGCAACAGCAGCACCAGCCACAGCAGCGTCGCGCCGAGCAGCAGCGCCAGCAGTGTCGTCATCGCCAGGGCGGCCCAGATGCGCCGCCCGCCGATTCGAGCCAGCAAGCGCTCGTGCAGCGGCCAGGCGACATAGACGAGGATGGCCGCCCAGGCCACTGCGGTGAGGAAGGGCTGCAGGATGACGAAGCCGACGATCAGCAGCCCGCCGAGCAGCGCCGCGACGATGGCCCGGCGCAACCAGACCGGGGCCTCCAAGTCACTCATTGCGCACCCAGATCGGGCTCGCGCAGCTCGGTGAGCAGGACACCGCGCACTTCATCGCGCGCGGCCACCGCGGCGTCCCAGCCGGTGCCCGTTGGCCGGATCGGCGGCAGCAGGCGCACCTCGACCGGTACGCGTTCGGGCATGAAGCTGCCGGCGCGCAGCAGCGAACGCGTGCCGTGCAGCGCCAGCGGCAGCAGCGGCGCGCCGGCCTCGGCGGCGGTGACGAAGGCGCCGAGCTTGAACGGCAGCAGGCCGGGCGCGCGCCGGAACGTGCCCTCGGGGAAGATGACGAAGGACTCGCCGGCCCGCACGCGCGCGAGCAGGGCCTGCGTGTCCTCGACGCCGCGCGCGGCGTCGAAGCGCTCGACATAGGCGCAGCCCAGGCGGCGCAGCGCCACGCCGACGAAGGGTGCGCCGGCCAGCTCGCGCTTGGCCGCAAAGCCGAAGCGGGGCGGCAGCAGCGCGCCCAGCAGCATCGAGTCGACGTAGCTGGCGTGGTTGGCGACGACGATGCAGGCGCCCTCGGTCGGCAGCTGTTCGAGACCGTGGACCTGCACCGGCAGCCCGATCAGGCGCAGCGCCGCCCGGGCAAAGCCGCGCGCCACGGCGCGGCGGCCTTGCAGGCGCGGGCCGAGCATGATCAGGCACCAGGCGACGCTGCCCAGCGCCAGCAGCACCGTCCAGGCCCACAGGCCCCAGGCGCGGCGGCCGAGCGCGTGCCAGGCGCTGCGGCCGCGCGCTGCGGCCGCCGAGGCGGCCAGCGACAGCCACTGCCGCCACGGCGCGCGCTGCGTTGTGCCGAGCCGGCCCTGTTCGTAGAACTCGCGGCAGGCCGAGCGGCGGATCTTGCCGCTCGAGGTCTTGAGCACGGTGTGCGGCGGTGCCAGCATCACGTCGTCGGCCGGTGCGCCCAGCAGCGTGGCCGACAGCACCGTGATCTCGCGCGCCAGCCGCGCGCGCTCGGCCGGGTCGGCCTCGCGCGTCTCGGCCAGCACCACCAGGCGCTCGGTGGCGTGGCGCGGGTCGGCGGCCGGGAACACCGCCACGCCGCCCTTGCGCACGCCGGGCAGCGCGGCCACGGCGGCCTCGAGCTCATGCGGGTGGATGTTGAAGCCGCCGCGGATGACGATGTCCTTTTCGCGGCCGGTGAGGAACAGCTCGCCGTGCAGCAGGAAGCCGAGGTCGCCGGTATTCAGCCACTCGCCGTCGAACAGCTTCGCGTCGGCCTGCGGGTTGGCCAGGTAGCCCTGCGTGCTCGAGGGGCCGCGGAACTGCACGCGCCCCTGCTGGCGCTCGGGCAACTCGCGCGAACCGGCGTCGACGACTCGGATCTCGTGCCCCGGCAGCGGCAGCCCGCAGGACACGAGGCGCAGCGGCGCGGCGTCGCCCTCGCTCGCCGGACGCGCGATGCCGTCGCGGATCAGCGCCGCACGGTCCACGGGCTCGATCCAGGGCCCACGCTCCAGCGGCGGGAAGGCCAGTCCGACCGAGCTTTCGGCCAGGCCGTAGACCGGCGTCAGCGCCTCGCGCCTGAAGCCGCAGCGCGCGAAGCGTGCGGCGAAGCGCTCGAGCGTGTCGGGGCTCACCGGTTCGGCGCCGTTGAAGGCCAGGCGCCAGCAGGACAGGTCCAGCCGCGCGAGTTCGGTGTCGCCGATCTTGGCCAGACACAGCTCGTAGGCGAAGTTCGGTGCCGCCGACAGCGTGCCGCGGTGCTGCGCGATCGCCTCCAGCCAGCGCTGCGGCCGCGCCAGGAAGGCCAGCGGCGACATCAGCACCAGATGGAAGCCGACCACCAGCGAGCCGAGGCAGGCGCCGATCAACCCCATGTCGTGGTACAGCGGCAGCCACGAGACGAAGGTGTCGCGCGGGCCCACGCCCGAGGCGCGCCACATCGCGCGCAGGTTGGCCAGCAGGTTGGCGTGGGTCAGCACCACGCCCTTGGGCTCGCCGGTGCTGCCCGAGGTGTACTGCAGGAAGGCCTCGTCGGCGGCACCCACCGGCACCGGCGCCGCGCCGGACCCGGTGCCGGCGCGCACGACGTCGGGCACCGTGGCCACCGCCTGCAGCGTGTCGACCTCGGCGCGCAGCAGATGGGCCAGCGGCTTGGCGCGTTCCACCGTCAGCAGTTCGCGCGCCCGGGCGTTGCGCAGGATGCCGGCGATGCGCCGCAGGTGGTCCTCGAGCTGCGAGGGCCGTGCCGGCGGGTACAGCGGCACCGGCACGCCGCCGGCGCGCAGCGTGCCGTAGAAGGCGGCGAAGAACTCGCGTCCGGTCGGCAGCATGATCGCGACCGCCTCGCCGCGCACGAGCCCGCGCGCTTGCAGGCCCGCGGCCACCGCCTGCGCGTCGGCGTGCAGCGCGGCGTAGCTCAGCTCGGTGGCTGCATCGGCGCTTTCGTAGAGCGTGATCAGCACGCGCTGCGGGTGCTGCTGCAGGTGCCAGTCGAAGACCTCCAGCAGCGTGGCCGCGCTGTCGGGGGCGGCGACGTTCGCGCCGGGCAGCGGCGCGGCGGACGCCGCCACCGGCCGCGGCGCCGAGTCCGCGACCCGCGGCGCGCGCTGCACGTGCCCAAGCAGGTCGCGCGGTGTCTCGGCCTGGGTGAGGGCGGCTTCGTCGAGCTGCACGCCGAACTCCTGCCCGATGCGGGCGAGCAGTTCGACGCGCGCCAGGCTGTCCAGCCCGAAGTCGCGCTCCAGCGAGTCGTCCAGGCCGAGCGAGGCGAGGCGCGCGGACGGCTGGCGCAGTTCCGCGGCCACGCCCTGCACGGCGCACAACAGGCGCTGCGCCGCGTCGGCGGACGCGGCGGGCGGCGCCTCGGCCATGGCGGTGTCGCGAACCAGGTCGGTGACCATCGTGGCATTGCAGCGCAAGGCGGGCGGGCCGGCGTTGGCATGCGTCAATCCGCGGCCGGGACGATGGGTGCCCCCGATGCGACCGATGCGGCCGACGCGGCGGGGGCCGGAGGCGCCGGCACATGCCGTGCCAGCTGAGCGAACAGCATCCCCGACGTCAGCGCGAACGCCGGGTGCAGGTCGAGTCCGGCGTCGCGCAGGCGGCGCGCGACCCACACGTTGCAGGTCGCGAACAGGTGGAAGCGCTCGGTCGACGCATAGAAGCGCCCCTGACCGTAGAGCGCCGGGCCGAAGGCGATCGGCGCACCGTCGGCGCCGCGCTCATCAGGCAACCTTCGCGCTTGAAGCGCTTCGGTATGAGCGCTTGGGAGCGGCCCGGCGCGCTCATGGCTGGCGGCGATCGACGCGGCCAGGCGCTGCGCGCCCTGGTGCGAAATCCGCACGGCGAGCAGCGGCGCGCCCGGGAAGGCCGCCTGCGGCGGTCCCGGCAGGGCCACCACGTGCAGCACGCCCGGGCTCGGCCACAGCAGCGCGCGCAGGCCCATCCACCAGCCAGGGTCCGCCGCCTGGTAGTAGGCACGGTCGCCCCAGCCGACCTCGAAATACTGCGCCTGCGCAAACTCGCGCCGCGCCGGCCAGTCGTGCGCCTGCGCCAGCGCCGCCGGCACGACGATGCCGCTGTGCCAGCCGTGCGAGACCACGTACACCGTCACCGCCGGCGGTTCCGGTGTGTCGGACCGGCAAGGCCCGTGCAGCGCGCCGATCGCCAGCGCCGCCGCCAGCGGGGCCGAGGACAGGGCCGCATGCAGCCAGGCTGCGGCGCCGGGTCGTTGCGCCGGACTCCGGGTCGTCGCGAGCCTCGTCATGACGCATTCTGGGCTCGTGCCGCCCCTGCGCCGGACGCCCCGCCGCCGGCACAGGTTGACCGGCGTCAAACGCCGAACGCATTTGCCGCCGACGATCGGAACCGCCGTCAACACTGGGCCCTCGCACCAGGGCAAGGAGATCGTCATGACCAAGAAGATGAAGGCAGCCGTGTTCGTCGAACCCGGTCGCATCGTGCTCGACGAAAAGCCAGTCCCGGACGTGGGCCCGCTGGACGCGTTGATGCGCGTGACCACGACCACGATCTGCGGCACCGACGTGCACATCCTCAAGGGCGAGTACCCGGTGGCCAAGGGCCTGACGGTCGGGCACGAGCCGGTGGGCGTGATCGAGAAGCTCGGCTCGGCGGTGCGCGGCTACCGCGAAGGCCAGCGCGTCATCGCCGGCGCCATCACGCCCAGCGGCTGGAGCAACGCCTGCCAGTGCGGCTGCGGCGCGCAGGACGGCGCCGGCACCGCGCACGGCTGGAAGCCGCTGGGCGGCTGGCGCTTCGGCAACACCATCGACGGCTGCCAAGCCGAGTACGTGCTCGTGCCCGACGCGATGACCAACCTGGCCGTGGTGCCCGACGGCCTGAGCGACGAACAGGTGCTGATGTGCCCCGACATCATGTCCACCGGTTTCGGCGGCGCCGAGAGCGGCGGCATCCGCATCGGCGACACCGTGGCGGTGTTCGCGCAGGGGCCGATCGGACTGTGCGCGACCGCCGGGGCCAAGCTGAGCGGCGCGACCACCGTGATCGGCGTCGACCGCATCGCCGGGCGCCTGGCGATCGCGCGCCGCATGGGCGCCGACATCGTGATCGACTCGAGCAAGGAGGATCCGGTGCAGGCGATCCTGCGCCTGACCGGCGGCCGCGGCGTCGACGTCGCGATCGAGGCGCTGGGCATCCAGGACACCTTCGAAGCCTGCCTGCGCGTGCTGCGCCCGGGCGGCACGCTGTCAAGCCTGGGCGTGTACTCCACCGACCTGAAGATTCCGCTGGGCGCGTTCGCCGCCGGGCTCGGCGACCACAAGATCGTCACCACGCTGTGCCCGGGCGGCAAGGAGCGCATGCGCCGGCTGATGGCGGTCATCCAGGCCGGTCGCCTGGACCTTTCGCCGATGGTCACGCACCGCTTCAAGCTCGACGACATCGAGAAGGCCTACGACCTGTTCGGCCACCAGCGCGATGGCGTGCTGAAGGTCGCCATCACGCCATGACGGCGCAGCTCCCTTTGCGCGTGCTCGCTTGGCTCGTGCTGCCGCTGCTGGCGGCGGGCTTGGCCGGTTGCGCGTCGCTGCTGCCTCGCGGCTCGAGCGAGCAGCCATCGGCCTTCGACAGCTTCGAGGCCGCGCAGCGCGCGCTCGAGCAGGTGGTGCCGTTCCGCACCACGGTGGCCGAACTGGCCGCGTTGGGCTTCGACCCCGAGGGCGGGCGCAACGTCACGCGCGTGCCGTATCCGGAGGTGATCACGCGGCTCGCGCCGCATCCCGGCGTGCCGCTGGAGTCGCTCGACGAGGGCGTGCGCGCCTGCGTCGCGGCACAGGCGCAGTGTCGAGCCTACGTGTTACACTCGGCGGACAGACGCAGCGCCGCGAGGGCTCGTTCTGGCTCGACTTCTTCAACTTCCGCCGCACCACGGCCGTTGCCGGCTGGCGCTTCGACGGCCTGGTCGTCGTGCGCGGCGAGCAGGTGGTGTTCCGCAACTTCGGCGGCGAAGCCCGCATCGACCGTACCGATCGTCAGGTCAACCCGCTCGGGCCGTTGCAGCGCGCAGGCGATGCGATCGGCGCGAAGGTGCTGAACTGATGGTGCCTCTTCTCACTCCACTCGACCTCCACATCCCATGAACGCCAACTTTTCTCCGTCCACGGCCACCGCGCGCCGCAGCCCGTGGCCCCACCTGCTGGTCTGGCTGCCGACCCTGCTGCTCATCGTGCTGTGGTCCCTGTTCGCCTGGGCGGCGCATGCGCTGGCCGGCTGGTCCGGCTGGACGGCGTGGGCCGGCGGCGGCAGCGGCGACTGGCGGGCCTGGATCGATGCGCTCGCGCTGCCGGCCTGGCTGGCGCCTTGGCTGCCGGCCGAGTCGCTCGAGGCGGTGAAGGCCATGCTCGTGGCCGGGGCGCCGCTGATGGAGTGGCTGGTGGCGAGCATGCCCGCCCTGATGGCGTGGCTGCCGGCCTTGGTGCTCGCGATCTGGGCGGCCGGCGCCGGCCTGCTGGTTCTGGGCGGCGTGCTGGGCAGTGTGGCGGTCGGCATCTGGCGCCGCAAGCTGCAGCCGGCGCTGGCCGGCGCGCGCTGAAGCGTCCCGCCCGGTTGGTCACGGCCAGACACGGCCCGGCTCGGCCAAGTCGGCCCGGATCAGCCCACCAGGGCGATGAGCAGCACCGCCAGCGCGGCGGCGATGGCCGCCAATGCCAGGCCGCCCTGCGCCGACAGCGCGGCCTCTGCGCGGCCCAGTGCCGGCCATGACGGCACAACCGCCTGGACCCCCGTTTCAGGCCCGTGGCCGGCGTGTGCGTGTGTCTCCGCCGCTGGTGCAGGTGTTGGCCGCCCGCGCGCCAGTGCGAGCAGCGGCACCAGCAGGTCGCCCGGCGGCACGGTGAATTCGCGCCCGCCGGCGGCGCGCCGCCGCCACGCCGCGGCCAGCGCCGCCAGCGCGGCGCCGAGCAGCAGCGGCCAGGTCGCACCGAACCACGCATCGGCCGTCGTCGGCCCCAGGTCGGCGATGCGGCCCACCGCAGGCCAGCCCAGCAGGCTGAGCAGCACCAGCAGCCCCCAGCCCGCCCACATCGCCCCGTTCGGCGCGTGCGCCGCGTGCGCGCCGCCTTTGGCGTCCTGGCGCAGCAGCCAGACGACACGAAGCATGACCAGCGTGGTGCCGGCCGCCGCCAGCGTCAGCGCCGCGGTCAGGCCCACGAAGTCAGCTGGCAGCGCGGCTTTCAACGCCGCCTTGGCGGCGTAGCCGCTGGTGAGCGGCGCGCCGGCCAGCGCCAGCGCGGGCAGCGCCACACCGAGCATCCACAGCGCGCGCGAGCGTGGCGTGGCCGCGCCGGCCAGGCTCACGCCGAGGAACAGCGCGGCCTTGGCGAACGCATGGTGGAAGGCATAGAGCGTGGCCGCGGCGATGGCGGCCGGCGCGGCGGCCGGCACCGCCAGGGCGATGCCGACGGCCACCGTGACGAAACCCATCTGGCTGATGCTCGAGTAGGCGAGCGCCGCCTTGGCCTGGCGCTGCGTGGCACCGACCAGCGCGGCAGCGAAGGCCGCGGTCAGGCCGAGCGCGATCAGCACCTCGCCCCAGGCCGGCGCGGCCACCGTGCCCAGCGGCAGCAGGCGCAGCCAGCCGAGCAGGCCGGCCTTGATCATCGCGCCCGACAGCACGGCGCTGGCCGGTGTGGGCGCCACCGGGTGCGCCAACGGCAGCCACACATGAAGAGGCAGCGCACCGACCTTGATGCCGAAGCCCAGCAGCGTCAGCGCGGTCACCGCGTCGCGCTGCGGCGATCCGGCCAGCGCCGCGCCGATGGCGTCCAAGCGCAGGCTGCCCGCGGCCTGCCAGGCCAGCGCGATGGCCGCGAACAGCGCCAGCTCGCCGACCACCACCAGCGCGAGGTACACGCGCCCGGCCTGCAGCGCTTCGGGTGTGCGCGTGTGCACCACCAGCCCGTAGGAGGCAAAACTCATCAGCGCGAAGAAGACGTAGAAGCTGGCCGCGTCCAGCGCCAGCACGAGGCCGAAGTTGCCGGCCATCGCGGCCAGCCAGAACAGCCAGAAGGCGCGGCGGCGCGGGTCGTCGTGAAAGTAGCCGGCGGCATGCAGCCCGCCAGCCAGCCACAGGGCTGCCGTGAACAGCAGGAAGATGCGGCTGGTGTCGTCCAGGCCGAAGCGTGCGCCGAGAAAGAGCCACGGCAGGTCCACCGCGCCGGGCGGGGCGAAGAGCGCCAGCACCAGCGCCGGCAGCGCAGCCAGCGGCAGCAGCGGGCGCATGCGCTGCAGCGGGCTCAGCAGCAGCAGGGCCGCGACCAGCGGCAGCAGCGCCGGCGCGAGCCAGGTCAGTGCGCCGGTGAGTACGTCGGTCGGCACCTCAACCACCACCGTACTCCCGCCGCACGATCAGACGCGCCCAGTCCAGCGGGCTCCAGGGCATCGCCGCGAACACACCCACGCCCACCGAAAACAGCGCCGTCAGCAGCACCGGCAGCAGCAGCATCGGCCTGGCGTCGCGCCCGCGGCCGGTGTCCTCGGGCCAGGGGCCGCGCGGTGGGCGGAACCAGGCGCGGTGCAGGATGGGCAGGAAGTACATCGCGTTGAGCAGGCTCGACACCGCAAGCACGCCGATGACCCACCACTGCCCGGCCGCCGCGGCACCCGCGCCGAGGTAGAGCTTGCTGATGAAGCCGGCCACCGGCGGCACGCCGATCATGCCCAGGGCACCCACCGTGAAAGCGGCCGTGGTCAGCGGCATGCGCTGGCCGATGCCGTCCATCTCGCTGACGTGGTGCACGCCCAGCGTCTCGGCGTAGTTGCCGGCGCTGAAGAACAGCGTGATCTTCATCAGGCCCTGGTGCACCAGGTGCACGACCGCGCCGGTGGTCGCCACCGGCCCGAGCACGGCCGCGCCGAGCACGATGTAGGAGACCTGGCTGATCGTGGAATAGGCCAGCCGCTTCTTCAGCTCGTCCTGCGCCAGCGCGCGCCACGAACCGTAGACGATGGTCAGCGCGGCCACGGCGGCCAGCGGCGTTAGCACGCCCAGCGTGGCGGCGAACTCGATGCCGAAGACCTCGTAGACCACGCGCATGATCGCGAAGGCGCCGGCCTTGACCACCGCCACCGCATGCAGCAGCGCCGACACCGGCGCCGGCGCCACCATCGCCTGCGGCAGCCAGCCATGCAGCGGCACCAGCGCGGCCTTGACGCCGAAGCCGATGACCAGCGCCGCGAACAACAGCACCAGCGTGCTGGCGTGCTCGGCGGCGAAGGGTTTCAGGTAGCCGGCACCGACGAAGTCCTGCGGCCCGGCCAGCACCTGCGCGCCGGCCACCGCCAGCAGCAGCAGCGCGCCCGACGGCAGGGTGTACATGAGGTAGCTGCGCCCGGCGGCCAAGGAGGCCGGCGTGCCGCGGTGGATGACCAACGGGTAGGTCACCAGTGTCAGGATCTCGTAGAAGACGAACAACGTGAACAGGTTGCCGGCCAGCGCGATACCGGCGGTGGCCGACACGCACAGGCTGAAGAAACCGAAGAAGCGGCTGCGGTTCGGCGAGTCTTCGAGGTAGCCGATCGCGTAGACCGTGGTCACCGCCCACAGCACGGCCGACAGAGTGAGGAACAGCAGGCTCAGCTCGTCGGCGCGCAGCACCAGCTCCAATCCGGGCAGCAGCGCCAGCCGCGCCTCGTAGTCCTGGTACCGGCCGACGTTCCACAGCATGACGAGGACGAAGATCAGCTCGGCGGCGGCGCCGGCCAGGTTCAGCGCGGTGCGCAGCGTGCGCCGCTGCTCGGGCAGCGCAAAGATGACCAGCCCCGGCAGCAGCGAACTCGCCACCACCGCGACCGGCACCCAGGACGCGTCCGTCATGGCGCGGCCCCGACAGCCAGCAGCGCGCCGAGCGGCCCGCCGGCCAGGGCCATGGCGACCGCAAGCAGCGCGAGCGCGAGCGACGCGAACTGTGGCGTGGTGGGTGCCGAGGGCGCCACCAATGCGCCGGGCGGCAGTTCGCCGGGCTCGACGAAGGCGCGCGACAGCGCATGGAACAGGACCATCGCGGCCAGCAGGCTGCCCGCCAGCACGACGGCGACTGTGACCCAGGCGCCGGCGCGCACCGCCGACTCCACCAGCAGGTACTTGCCGACGAAACCGCCGGTGGGCGGCAGACCGACCAGGCTGAGCGTGGCCAGCGCAAAGGCGGTGGCCGTCAGCGGCAAGCGCGCGCCGAAGCCGGCCAGTGCGTCGATGCGGTCGTGCCCGTAAGCCGCCAGCAGCGAACCGGCGCACAGGAACATCGAGGCCTTGGCCGCGGCATGGCTGGCGGCCAGCAGCACGGCCGCGGTCAGCGCGCCGCCGGCAGCGCCGGCCGCCTCGCGTCCGGCCAGCGGCAGCGCGATCATCAGGTAGCCGAGCTGGGCCACGGTGGAGTAGGCGATCATCGGCTTGAGTCGCTGTTGGCGCAGCGCCTGCACGCCGCCCCACAGCACGGCGCCGGCTCCGAGGGCTCCGAGCAGCGTCGGCACCGCCTGCCAGGGCAGCGCGCCGAACAGGTCCAGCCACAGGCGCGCCAGCAGGTAGAAGCCGGCCTTGACGACCAGCGCCGACAGCGCCGCCGACACCGGTGCCGGCGCTGCGCCGTGTGCCGGCGGCAGCCAGAAGTGCAGCGGGAATACGGCGGTCTTGACCAGCAGGCCGGTGGTCATCAGCGCGGCCGCCAGGCCCACAGAAAGGCTCGGTTGCACACGTTCGCGCAGCTGCTGCAGGTCGAGTGTCTGGTGCGCGGCGTAGAGCAGTTCGACGCCCAGGATGTAGAGCATCGAGCCGAGCAGCGCCAGCAACAGGTAGCGCAGCGCCGCCGCCGCTGCGCCGGCGCCCGCGAGCGCGACCAGCGCCACGGCGGCCAGGCCCAGCAGCTCCAGCGTCACGTAGAGGTTGAACAGGTCGCCCGAGATGTACAGCGCATTGAGCGCGCCCCAGGCCAGCAGCCAGACCGGCCAGAACAGCCAGTCCTGGCGGTCGGTCGGGGTGTCGGGCGCAGGGCCCGGCGCATGCGTGGCGCCGGCCGCATGCGGCGCGTCGAAGTAGCCCCAGGCGTAGAACGAAATGCCGGCGCCGACCACGGCGGTCATCAGCAGCATCGCGCTGGACAGGCCGTCGGCGCGCAGCTCGATGCCCAGCGGCGCGGCCCAGCCGCCGACAATCACACGCTGCATGCCGTCTCGCAGCACTGCCACCTCCAGGCCGAGCACGGCCACCGTGCCGATCAGGCTGCCCAGCAGTCCAGCGGCAGCGGCACCGCGCCGGCCGGCGAGCAAGGCCGCCACCGCCGCGGCCAGCGGCACGGTCACCACCGCGACCATCCACGCGCCGCCGCTCATCACGAGCGATCTTCCGGCAACTGGGCGCTGCCGTCGTGGCGGTGCATGCGCCGCAGCAGCGCCAGCGCCAGCGCCGTGGCACTGACCGCGACGACGATGCCGGTGAGCACCATCGCGTGCGGCACCGGGTCGGGCCCGCCCGCCACGGCGACCGAGCGAGAAGCCAGTGCCACCAGCATCATGAACACGCCCGAGCCGAGCACGTTCAGGCCGAGCAGGCGGCGCAGCACGTGGCGCGCGGCCAGCGCGGCGTACAGGCCCATCGCCACCAGGGCGATGCCGGCCAGGCCGTAGAGCAGGGCCAGACTCATCCCTTGGCCTCCCGCGCCCGGCTGCCGACGAACAGCGCCACCATGATCACGGCGATCGACAGCATCGCGGCGGCCTCGATCAGCAGGATCAGCGCGCCGGCCTGGGCGGGCGGGAAGGTCAGGAAGCCGCTGCCGAAGGCCGCGGTTGCGATGCCAACAGCCAGGAAGACGGCGAAGCCCAGCACCACCGCCGCCCGCATCGGCAGGCTGGCCGGCAGCGACAGCGGGCGCGCCAGGTGCCACAGCACGCCCCCGGCGGCCAGCAGCGCGGCGCCCTGGAAGGCGCCGCCGGGCGCATGCGCACCGACCCACAGCAGGTAGCCCGCCACCACCACCGCCAGCGGCAGCAGCACGCGCAGCAGCAGGCCCAGCATCGGATCCGGCGAGGGTGGCGGCAGCGCCGGCTCGGCATCGAGGATCCACACGCCCAGCACCGCCAGCAGAAGCACGCCGACTTCCAGCAAGGTGTCCCAGCCGCGGTAGTTGAGCAGCGTTGCGGTGACCGGGTTGCTGACGCCGCTGGTCCCGAGGCGCTGCAAGGCCGGTCCGGTCAGTCCCGGCCAGGCTTCGGGCAAGGCCAGCACCGAGGCCACCAGCATCCCCGCCAGGCCGAGCGAGGCCAGCGCGATGCCGGCACGCGCCGGCGTCAGGCCCAGTGGCCGCGCTTCGTCGGCGGCGCCTGCGCGGCCCAGGCGCGCCAACGTGTCCAGCAGCAGGGCGCCTGCCAGCCCGGCGCCGATGGCGGCTTCGGCGAGCGCGACGTCGGGCGCCCCGAGCCGCACCCAGGCCAGCGACAGCAGCAGCCCGAAGACGATGAACTGCACCACCGCCTTGAACAGGTCGGCGCTGGCCAGCGCGCGCCAGCCCAGCCAGAGCAGCAGCACGACCAGCACGAGGTCGAGCGCGTGCACCTCAGCGGCCATCGCGGGCTCCCTCACTGGGACTGCCGGGCGCATCGGGTGCGGCGGGCGCGGTGGTCGGGGCCGGGTCGGCGTGCGCGCGCAGGGCCGAGTGCGCCACCAGGTAGCAGGCCACCGAACTGGCGAACAGCACCAGCAGCCAGACCAGCAGCAGCCGCAGCACCTCGAAGGCATCGCGGGCCTGCAGCACAAGCCCCAGCACAACCAGGCCGAGGCCGAGGTTGTCGGCCTTGGTCAGCGCGTGCAGGCGCGACAGCAGGTCGGGCAGGCGCAGCACGCCGATGCTGCCGGCCAGGAAGAACAGCATGCCGGCACCGATCAGCGCCAGCGACAGCGCAGCACGCAGGTCGTCGCCAGTCACGGCCCATCCTCTGCGGCTCGCTCCTCGAGGCCCGGATGGCCTTCAGGCGGCTGCACACCGATGCGGCGCACGAACACCGCGCCGGCAACGCTGGCCAGCAGCGCGAGCACCAGCGCCACATCGAGCAGCGCCGGCGCGTCCGCCGCCCCGGCTAGCAGCAGCAGCACGGCCACCGCGCCGGTGCCCAGCAGTTGCGCCGCCAGCATGCGGTCGCCATTGGACGGGCCGCGCTCTACGCGCACCAGGCCCAGGGCGATCGTCGCCAGCACCCCGGCAGCGGCGATCCACAGCGCGAGCGTCACCCACTCAGGCATCGGCCGCCTCCGGCGCCGGCAGGGGCAGTGCGAACAAGCCGGCCACATGCTGCTCCAGCGCGGCGAGTTCGGCGGCCAGCGGCGCGGTGGCATCCAGCGCATGGATCAGCAACTCGTGCTCGCCCGCCGCGGCGACCAGCGTGCCGGGCAGCAGGCTGACGCACAGCAAGAACAGCGTGCGCGCCGGACTGCCGGCGGGCAGGCGCCAGCGATAGCGCACCAGGCCGGGTGCGACGCGCGGCCGCCGTGCGCTGACCCGGCCCGCGACGTCGATGCCGCCGCGTACCGACTCGCGCACGAAGTAGGCCGCAAAACGCAGCACCCCGGCCGGATCGAGGCGCCAGGGTGACGTCGCGCCCTCTACCCGTCGCGCGAGCAGCAGCGCGGCGGCGATCGCCGGTACGCCGACGATCCACGACGACGCAGCGCCGCCGGTCAGCACGAGCCACAGCAGCGCCAGCAGCGCGGGCAGCGCCAGCGACCGCGCGGCGGCCGTCTTCACCGGCGTGGCCGGTCCCCCCGGTGCGGGGTCGAGGTGGTTGGGCGGTTGCATGGCTCCCTCGTTGACGCGCAAGTGCCGGCGTCCGCGTCGGCGCACGGCGGCAATTGTGATCACTCGCGTTGCCGCGGCAAGTTTAGCACGGCGTCGTGCCGGCAGCCTTGTTGCACCTCGATGCGCACGTGAGCCCGACCGGGGCGCGGGCAGAATGACTGCGCCATGCTGCCGATCCCAACCGCGCCCGAGCGGGCCTGCACGCTGCACCGCCCGGACGGCGCGTTGCTCGCGTATCGCTTGGCGCCCGCGGCCGCCGGGGCGCGCGGCGTGCCGCTGGTGCTGCTGCACGGCCTGGCGAGCAACCTGAGCCGCTGGTCGGAGTTCGTCGAGCACAGCGTGCTGCGCGGCCGTCATGCGCTGATCCGCCTCGACCTGCGCGGCCACGGTGGCTCGGCGAGCCGCGGCGCGATCGGCCTCGAGCTCTGGGCCGACGACATCGCCGCCGTGCTGGACGCGCAAGGCCACGAGCGGGCGATCCTGGTCGGCCACAGCCTGGGTGCGCAGCTAGCGCTGCATTTCGTCCGGCGGCGCCTTCAGCGTGCCGCCGGCCTGGTGCTGATCGACCCGGTCTTCCGCGAGGCGCTGCACGGCCGCTGGCGGCTGCTGGCGGCCTGTGCGCCGCTGCTGCACGCGGCGGCGCGCGCTGTGCGTGCGTTGAACGCGCTCGGGCTGCGCCGGCGCCATGTCGAACCGCTGGACCTGCGCGAGCTGGACGTCCTGGCCCGCCAGGCGCTGGCGTCGCCCGCGGCCGAGGCGGCCTTCGTGCGTCGCTACAGCTCGGCGCGCGCCGACCTGCGCCACACGCGCACTGCGACCTACCTGCAGGACCTGGCCGAGATGTTCCGCCCGCCGCCCGACCCGACGACGCTGCGGCAGCCGGTGCTGGCGTTGCTGTCCGGCGGAGCCACCTTCGCCGATGCAGCCGTGATGCGCGACAGGCTGGCCCGCCTGCCCGATATGACGCTGGCAACGATCACCTGTCACCACTGGCCCCTGACCGAGCGCCCGGCCGAGGTGCGCGCCGCCATCGAGCGCTGGTGCGAGCATGCGGCAACGCAGCGCGAGGGCCATCCGGCTCGAAGCGTTGCATCGCGATGAACAAGCTCGCCTGGGTGCTCGTGCCCCTGCTGCTTGTCGCGTTGGCGGCAGCGGTGCTGGCGTGGCGCGGCCGGCTGCCCGGGCGCGCCGTGCTCAACGCCTGGTCGAGCCTGCTGCTGCTCGTCTACCTGGGCGCCACCGCCGGGCTGGGCATCTTCTGGGTCGCCAATCAGCACCTGCCGGTGTTCGACTGGCACTACGTGTTCGGCTACGCGACGCTGCTGCTGCTGGCCGTGCACCTGGCCTACAACCTCCGCGCGCTGTGGGCGCACCTGCGCCGGCGCCCCGTTGTGCCGCCGGCCGGCGCAGACCGGCGTCCGGTGGCGGGCGCGCTGGCGCTGGCGGGGCTGGGCCTGGCGGTCGGCGGCGCCTACTGGCTCGGCCTGCGGCACGGGCGCACCGAGTTGCAAGTGGGCGCCGGTACCGGCCCCGGCGACAGGGGGCTGGCGTTGATCGAGACGTTCCATGCGCACTCGTCGCACTCGCGCGCCGGCGTGCTGCGGCGCGCGCCGGCGGCCGACTGGGGCGGCGCACCGCCGCCATTCAAATCCCTGGCTGACCGGCCGTTCCTCGCGCTGCCGCCGGCCTGGCGCGGGGCGCCGGAACATGCCACGGCACTGCACGCGCAGGCGCTGGCCACGCTGCTGTGGCATGCGACCGGCGTCACCGCCGAGCGCGGCGGGCTGCGCCTGCGCGCGGCGCCGTCCTCCGGTGCGCTGTTCGCCACCGAGCTGTACGTCGCGGCGCGGCGCATCGGCGGCGTGGCGCCGGGGCTCTGGCACCACGACGTGCCCGGCGGCGGTCTGCGCGAGCTGAGCGCCGGCCTGCCGAGCGCGGTGGCGGCGGCGCTGCCCGACGAAGCCGCCGGCGCGCTCGTCGCGACCGCGGTGTTCCGGCGCAGCGGCCACAAGTACGGCGACCGCACCTACCGCTACGTGCTGGCCGACCTCGGCCACCTGCTCGAGAACCTGCGTGCGGCCGCCGCCGCGCTCGGCGTGCCGCTGCGCCTGGCGCGCGGCTTCGACGAGTCGCGGCTGGCCCAGGCGCTGGGCCTCGACGAGCGCGAAGAGGGCGTGCTGGCGCTGGTCTGGCTGTACGCGCCCGGGGCCGGGGCGCCGGACGCGGCCGCGCTCGCGCGGCTGCGCGCCGCGACTCCCGCCGCGGCAGTGACGCTGGGCGTCACCGAAGCCGTGCATCGCGCGACATCGCTGCGTGTCGCGGGCGAAGGCGAGACCGCGCTGCCGGGCCCCGCGGCAGCGAGGGCCGTCGTGCCCGGTTCCTTCGCGGCGCCCCCGCTGGCCTTGCCTCGGCCGGTGCGATCGACCTACGACCCGCTGCCGGTGATCGCCGCGCGCCGTTCGGTGCGCCGCTACCGGGCCAGGCCGCTGCCCTTGGAGGCCTTGTCCGAACTGCTCGACGCGATGTCGCGTCCTGCGGCGCTGCTGTCGGGCGCGGTGCGGCTGCACGTCGTCGCGCACGCGGTGCAGGGTCTGGCCGCAGGCGCCTGGCGCTACGACGCAGCAATGCATGCGCTGCGCGCGAGTGCCTCGGGCGTGCCTGCCGCCGAACGCCGCCGCACGCGCGCCGCCGCGCTCGACCAGGACGCCGCGGCCGATGCGGCAGCGGTGATCGTGATCGCGATCGACCGCGCCGCGTTCGCCACCGATGCGATGGGTGCGGCGAGGGGCTATCGCCACGCCTTTCTCGAAGCCGGCATGGCCGGCGAGCGGCTGTATCTGCGGGCCGGGAGCCTCGGTCTCGGCGTGTGCGCGGTCGGTGCGTTCTACGACGACGAGGCGGCGGCGCTGATCGGCGTCGATCAGGAGGGCGAGTGGGTCGTGCACTTCGCGACGCTGGGCTGGCCGGCCTGAGACTTCACGGCGCCGCGGTGGCAAGCCTCAGGCCCGAGGCGCTGGCGGCTGCGCTGCCGGTGTGGCGGGCGTGTCGGGGGCGCAGCGACAGGGCGGCGGCGACCCACGGGCGCAGGCGGCGCGACACGCGCCACAGCCACCATCCCCGCCGCAGCCAGCGCAGCGCTCGCCGAGGACGTGTGGCCAGCAGCAGCGCGCCGGCGCCGAGCAGCCACCAGCGCTGGGCATGGACCCAGCGCGCCACCACCAGCGCGCCGTCCGCCACGCCGAGCGGTCGCTCCCAGGCCACCGCCTCGCGCACGAGTGTGCCGCGCAACGCCGCGCTGCGGGCGAGCAGGCGGTCCTTGCGCGCCTGGAGATGCCGGGCCGCTTCGCCCGCCATCAGCCCGGCGCTCCGGGCCGCTCGTCGGCCCCGCTCAGTGCCTGCCGATCGCGTGCCAGTTCGGCAGCGCTCGCCGCGAAGGCTCCTTCCGTTGCGCGCAGCCGTATGCGCGCCCGGTACAGCGCCAGCGCGGCGGCGCCGAAATACACGGCCAGCAGCGCGGCCCAGGCGATCCAGCGCGCGCCGTCCCAGAAATAGGCCAGCACGCCGGCCGCCAGAACGACCAGGCCGGCGCCGAGCAGCACCAGCCCTGCGCCGGCCCACACCAGCGCGGCCAGAGCGCGGAGCTTCTGGTCCTCGATCTCGGTGCCGAGCAACTCGAGACGCACCTGCCCCAGTTCGAGCACGGTGTCGAGCAGACGCCGCAGCGATCCGAGCAGGCCGGCGCCGCCCGGCGGCGGGTTGTCGCTCGCAGGCACGAGGCGCTCCGGCGCCTTCAGCGGCGGCCGATCAGCACGCCGACGACGAGGCCGACGGCCGCGGCGATGCCGATCGAGCGCCACGGGTTCTCGTGCACATACTCGTCGGCGTGCCGTCCGGCGACCTTGGCCTGGGCCACGGCCGTGTCCTGGATCTGCGCCAGGCCGTCGCGGGCCCGGGCCAGGTTGGCCTCGACCTTGGTGCGCAGTTCGGCGGCGCCGTTGCCGGCCTGGCCGGCGGTCGCGCGCAACAACGCTTCGGCGTCGGTAACGACCAGCCGCAGATCGGCCATCAGCTTCTCGGTCTGGGTGGAACTCAGTGCAGTCATGGGATCAACTCCTTGCGAGGGTGGTGGAATATCGGGAAGCCGCCGTGGCTCTGCGGCATACAAATGCATTCTGGGCGGCAGGCATCGCGGCGCGATGACCGGTGTCAATTCCGTGTGCGCCATGCCCGCGAAGTTGCGCGTTCTTCGAGCGGACCGCCGATACAGTGACCGCGGCTTCCAAAAATCCGAACCGCCATGTCCATGCTGAACTACCGCCATCTCTACTACTTCTGGGTCGTCGCCAAGGAAGGCGGCTTCGCGCGCGCGGCGGTGCGCCTGGACATGGCGATCCAGACCATCAGTACCCAGGTGCGCGAGCTCGAACAGGTGCTCGGCCACCAGCTGTTGAAGTCGGCGGGCCGCACAGTCGTGCTGACCGAGGCCGGGCAGGCCGCCTTCGCGCGCGCCGAGACGATCTTCCAGCTCGGCCAGGCCATTCCCGACGAGGTGCGCGCCGCGGCGGGCGGCGGCAGGGTGCGCCTGGCCGTCGGCATGTCCGACGGGCTGTCGAAGCTGGCCACCCAGACTCTGCTGGCGCCGGTGTTGGCGACGCCGGGGCTGCGCCTGGTGTGCCACGACGGCGAGTTCGAGCCCTTGCTCGCCGACCTCGCGCTGCACCGGCTCGACCTGGTGCTCGCCGGCCAATCGGCGCCGCACAACCCCAGCCTGCGCCTGACCAGCGAGCGCATCGCCGTGTCGCCGGTCGAGTGGTACGGGCCGGCCACGCTGGTGCACAAGGCGCAGGTGGACGACTTCCCGCGCTCGCTCGAACGCCTGCCGGTGCTGCTGCCCACCGGGCACTCGGCGTTGCGCCCGGCGCTGGAGCGCTGGCTCGAGACCGAAGGCCTGCGGCCGAACGTCGCCGGCGAGTTCGAGGACAGCGCACTGATGGCGGTGTTCGCCGCGAGCGGCATGGGCGTGTTCCCGATCGGCCGGCTGGGCAGCGACGGGCTGGGCCACCTGCCGGGCCTGCGTGGGCTGCGCCGGCTCGGGACCTGCGAGGGCGTCAGCGAAGAGGTCCACGCCATCCGATCGCGCCGCGGCCTGCAGCACCCGCTCGTGGCACGGCTGATGGAAGGGGGCCGATGAGAGGCCTGCCGGGCGGCCCGGATCGCTGGTGGAGGTCGCCGGCATGGTTCAGGAGACCACGGCGCCGGACGGCGCGTCGACCTGCCAGCGCGTGCGCAGCTCGTCGAGCAGACGCTGCTCGGCATCGGCCAGGTGGCGATCGGCCTGCGCGGCGGCGCTCGCCAAGGCCAGGACCTTGCGGCGCAGCGCCGGCTCGTCGACTTCGCCCAGCAGCGCCGCGAGCGTGGCCTCGTCCAGACTGCAGGGCCACTCGCCGGCCGATGCCGACAGCATCAGGTCCTCGCACAAGCCCTGCACGATCGACGCGAAGCCGTCCGGGGCGAGGCCCAGTGCGGCCGACGCATCCAGCGACTCGAGGGCCTGGATCTCCGAGCGGCACACGTTGCCGTCGGCGATCAGCAGCAGCGCGAGGACGCGCGCGGCGGCTTCAGGGCTGTTGCGGGGGTAGCTGCGCATGGGGGCTTTCCTTGTCGGGGTGCGGTGAAGGGGCGGGAAGACGGGGCGAAGGCGACGGCGCGATCACGTCGACCACCATCGTGCGGTGCAGGTGCATCACGACGCGGCGCCGCTGGGTGGCACGGCGGGCATCCGGCGCGTACGCCGCGGTTTGCCGGCCGCGCCCGAGCCCGTGGCGCAGGGCCGCGAGTACGTGGCGCCAGCGTTCGAGGGCACGCTGCCAGAGGCAGGTCCGCACCGGCAGGCGCTGCAGGCTGTGCTGGATCTCCATGGTCGGCCTCCTGTGAACACGATGGCTGAAGTGTCGGGGCGGATGCACTGCGAGAAAAGCAGCCTGGAGATGAGTGGAGCTTCCGAAAATAAGAAGCCGCGCTCTGCGTCGAGAGGATGACTTCAGCGTCGGCAGCGCTCGAGCTTGCGCCAGATCAATATTCGGTTTTCTCGGACGTTCTGCGTAGAACGTTCTGCTTTTGCTTTCGCGCCGGTGTGGCTAAGCTGACCCGGTTGCGTGCCCCTTCGAGCGCGCGCCGGAGTCCTCGATGAAGCGCATCGCGCTGTTCCTCGCCACCAACCTGGCCATCGTGCTGGTGCTGTCGGCCACGGTCCGGCTGCTCGGCATCGAGCCCTACCTGACCGCCCAGGGTCTGAACCTCGGCTCGCTGCTCGTCTTCGCGGCGGTGATGGGTTTCGGCGGCTCGTTCCTGTCGCTCGCGCTGTCGAAGTGGACGGCCAAACGCGCGATGGGCGTGCAGGTGATCGGGACGCCGGTGAACCCGACCGAGGAGTGGCTGGTGCAGACCGTGCGCCGGCAGGCCGAGCGGGCCGGGATCGGCATGCCCGAGGTCGGCTTCTACGAATCCGACGAGGTCAACGCGTTCGCCACCGGCATGAGCCGCCACAAGGCGCTGATCGCCGTCTCGAGCGGCCTGCTGCGGCAGCTCACGCGCGAGGAGGCCGAAGCCGTGCTCGGTCACGAGGTCGCGCATGCGGCCAATGGCGACATGGTGACCCTGGCGCTCATCCAGGGCGTGGTCAACACCTTCGTGATGTTCCTGTCGCGCATCATCGGGCACACCGTCGACCGCGTGATCTTCCGCAACGAGCGGGGGCATGGTCCCGCCTTCTTCGTCACGCTGATCGTGTCCGAACTGGTGCTGGGCATCCTGGCGTCAATGATCGTCATGTGGTTCTCGCGCCGGCGCGAGTTCCGCGCCGACCGCGGCGGGGCCGAACTGGCCAGCCGCCCGGCGATGATCGCCGCGCTGCGCCGCCTGGCAAGCCTGCATCCGCAGCCGCTGCCCGACAAGATGGCGGCCTTCGGCATCGCTGGCGGCACCCCGCAAGGCTGGAAGCGACTTTTCATGACGCATCCGCCGCTGGCCGAGCGCATCGCCGCGCTTGAGTCGATCGGAACCCGCTGACGATGGCGTCGACCACCGGCACGGCGGCGACGCCGCTGCGCTCGCGCCTGCACGGCCTGCTCGAGCGGCCCGCCACGCAGCGCACGATCATCGCGCTGATCCTGATCAACGCGGCACTGCTCGGGCTCGAGACTTGGCCGGCGGCGATGCTCGCTGCCGGTGGCCTGATCGGCGCGCTCGATCGGGTGCTGCTCGCGGTGTTCGTCGTCGAAATCGCCGCCCGGCTGGTCGCGCACCGCGCCGCCTTCTGGCGCGACCCGTGGAGTGTGTTCGACTTCGTGGTCGTCGCCATCGCCCTCGTGCCTGCGAGCGGGCCGTTGGCCGTGCTGCGTGCGCTGCGCGTCTTGCGCGTGCTGCGCTTGCTGACCCTCGTGCCGTCGATGCGGCGGGTGGTCGGCGCGCTGCTCGCGGCCATTCCGGGCCTCGGCTCGATCGCGCTCGTGCTGCTGATCCTGTACTACGTGTTCGCGGTGATCGCGACCAGCCTGTTCGCGGCCGCCTACCCGGAATGGTTCGGCCACATCGGCCGCTCGCTCTACACCCTGTTCCAGATCATGACGCTGGAAAGCTGGTCGATGGGCATCGCGCGGCCGGTGATGGCGCAGTTTCCGTACGCCTGGCTGTTCTTCGTTGTGTTCATCCTGGTGGCCACGTTCACGATGCTCAACCTGTTCATCGCGATCATCGTCAATGCGATGCAGCGCTACAGTGAGGGCGAGCCGCAGGGCGACGCCGCGGCGCAGGGCGAGGACGGCGTGCGCGAGGAGTTGCGCGCGCTGCGCACGCAGATCGAGCGCCTGAGCGCGAGCCTGGCCGCGCAGGGCGGCCGCGAGGGAGTTTCACGATGACGCACAAGCCCACGGTGGCGACGGCCACGCCGGACGAATCGGTGCCGGTCTGGCATCGGCTCGCCGCCGCACAGGCCGCGGCGGGGCAGGGCACGGACCCGGCACACGGCCTGGACGCGGCGCAGGCGGCCACGCGCCTGGCGCGCCACGGCGAGAACAGGCTGGCCGAGAAGCCGCCGCGCTCGAAGTGGCTGGCCTTCCTCGACCAGTTCCGCAGCCTGCTGATCCTGGTGCTGATCGGCGCCGCCGCGCTGGCCGGTGCGATCGGCGACCTCAAGGATGCGGTGGTGATCCTGGCGGTGGTGCTGTTCAATGCCGTGCTCGGTTTCTGGCAGGAGCATCGCGCCGAGGCGACGCTGGCGGCGTTGAAGAAGATGCTCTCGCCGGTGGCGCGCGTGAAGCGCGGCGGGCAGGTCGAGGAGCTTGCCGCGGTGCAGCTCGTGCCGGGCGACCTGGTGATGCTGGAGGCCGGCGACCGCGTGCCCGCCGACGGACGGATGCTGGCTTGCCACAGCGTCGAGATCGACGAGGCGGCGCTGACCGGCGAGTCGCACCCGGTGGCCAAGGACGCCGAGCGCACGGTGGCCGCCGAGGCGCCGCTGGCCGAGCGCGTGAACATGGCCTACATGAACACGGTGGTGACGCGCGGCCGCGCCGAGCTGCTCGTCACCGCCACCGGCATGGCCACCGAGATGGGCCGGCTGTCCGGCATGCTGGCCCAGGCCGAGACCGGGCCGACGCCGCTGCAGGTGCAGCTCGACGTGCTGGGGCGGCGCCTGGCGCTGATCGCCGGGGTGGTGATCGCGCTCATCTTCGCGCTCGGCTGGGCGCGCGGCGAGCCGCTGGTGCAGATCGTGCTGACCTCGATCGCGCTGGCGGTGGCGGCGATTCCCGAGGGCCTGCCCGCCGTGGTGACGGTGACGCTGGCCATCGGCATGCACCGCATGGCGCAGCACCGGGCGATCGTCAAGAAGCTGGCCGCCGTGGAGACGCTGGGCTGCACGACGGTGATCTGCTCGGACAAGACCGGCACGCTGACGATGAACCAGATGACCGCGCGTGCCGTGGCCTGCCAGGGTCGGCGCCTCGCGGTCAGCGGCGAAGGTTATGCGGCGGCGGGCGCGATCGCGGCGCCGGACGGCGAGGCACTGCCGGCAATGCCGGCACTCGAGCGCCTGCTGCACGCCGCGGCGCTGGCCAACGACAGCCGCATCCACGACGGCCAGCTGATCGGCGACCCCACCGAAGGCGCGCTGCTGGCGCTGGCCGCCAAGGGCGGCGTCGCCGCCGAGACGCTGGCGCAGCAGCGGCCGCGCATCGCCGAGATCCCGTTCGACTCGGCGTACAAGTTCCAGGCCACTTTCCACCACGACGGCGAGACCGTGCGCGTGTGCGTCAAGGGCGCGCCCGACGTGCTGCTGGCGCGCTCCGGGCGCCATCTGGCGGGCTCGGCCGACGCGGGCGACGCGCCGATGGACGACGCCGCGCGGGCGCACTGGGCCGCGGAGAACGAGCACCTGGCCGCGCAGGCCATGCGCGTGCTCGCAGTGGCCGGCAAGCACATCGCGGCGCGCGACTTCGACCCGGCCGGCGACCTGATGGCACACATGGCCGATCTCACGCTCTACGGTCTCGTGGGCATCATCGACCCGCCGCGCCCGGAGGCGCGCGAGGCCATCGCGCTGTGCCGGCGCGCCGGCATCGCGGTGAAGATGATCACCGGCGACCACCGTGCCACCGCGGCGGCGATCGCGCGCGACCTCGGGCTGGACGGCGAGGTGATCGACGGGCGCGAACTCGACGCGCTGGCGCCCGACGCACTCGCCGCGCGCATCACCCGCACCGCGGTGTTCGCACGCGTCGCCCCCGAGCACAAGGTGCGCATCGTGCAGGCGCTGAAGGCCGCGGGGCAGGTCGTGGCGATGACCGGCGATGGCGTCAACGACGCGCCGGCGCTGAAGAACGCCGACATCGGCGTCGCGATGGGCATCACCGGCACCGAGGTCACCAAGGAAGCGGCGACCATGGTGCTGACCGACGACAACTTCGCCACCATCGTGCGGGCGGTCAGGGAAGGCCGTGCGATCTACGACAACATGGTCAAGTTCGTGCGCTTCCAGCTCTCGACCAACATGGGCGCGATCCAGACCGTGCTCGGCGCCAGCCTGCTCGGCTGGACGACACCGTTCACCGCGATCCAGATCCTGTGGATCAACATCATCATGGACGGGCCGCCGGCCATGAGCCTGGGCGTGGAGCCGGCGCGCGCGGGCCTGATGGACGACCCGCCGCGCCGCGCCGACGCGCACATCCTGACGCTGCCGCGCCTCTTTCGCCTGTTCGTCTACGGCCTGACGATGGCGGTCGGCACGCTGGCGCTGTTCCACCACGCGCAACCACAGGGCGAGGTGTATGCCCTGACGCTGGCCTTCACGGTCTTCGTGCTGTTCCAGTTCTTCAACCTCTTCAATGCGCGCGCCGAGCACGGCTCGGCCTTCGACCGCAACTTCCTGCGCAACGGCTGGCTGTGGCTGTCGCTGGCCGCGGTGGCCGCGCTGCAGGTGCTGGTGGTACACTGGCCGCCGGCCCAGGACGTATTCAACACCACCGACCTGACGCTGCGCGACTGGGGTCTGGCCGTGCTGGTCGCCTCCAGCGTGCTTTGGCTCGACGAGGGCCGCAAGCTCGGCTTGCGCCTGCTGGGGCATGTGGGGCATGCGCGGTCGCGCCCCAGCAGCGCCCGGCCGCCTGAGGAGAGAGCTTCTTGATCGATCTGCAACGGATCGCGGCGCTGATCCCGGGGCAGTGGGAGCGGGTCATCGCGACCGTGCTGCTGCTGGCTGCCGGCTTCGTGGTCTCGCAGCTGTGGGCGCACTACCTCGGCCGCGGCGACGTGCCCGCGGAGCGACGGCGGCTGCATCTGGTGTGGGCCCGCAACATCATCGGGTCGATCGTGCTGTTCACGATCGTTTCGGTGTGGGCGTCGACGATCGCGGGCTTCGCCCTGTCGCTGGCCGCCGTGGCCGGCGCGATGCTCATCGTCAGCAAGGAACTGCTGCTGTGCGTGCTTGGCTACGTCTACCTGACCTTCGTGCGGCCGTTCAAGTTCGGCGACGTCATCGAGATCGGGTCGGTGCACGGCCGCGTGATCGATATCGACATGCTCGCCACCACCCTGGCCGAGCACGGCGACACCGGCCTGCCGACGGGCAAGACTGCGGCCTTCCCGAACGCCCTGCTGCTGACGCTGCCGCTGAAGAACACTTCGTCGACCGGCGACTTCGTGCTGCACTTCCTGCGCATCCCGGTGCCGGTGGCCTTCGCGCGCGACCTGGCGCGCATCGAGGCCGCCGCCACCGAGGCGGCCATCGAGGCGACGAAAGCCTGGCAGGCGCAGGCCGAGGCGCACTTCCGCCAAGTCGCCGACGAGAGCTTCGTCGAGCTGCCGTCCGGCCGCATTCGCGTGTTCTGGGACTTCGCCGATGCCGAGCGGCTGCTGCTGTGCGTGCGGCTGGCGTGCCCGGAGAAGATGCGTCTGCAGGTCGGGCAGGACATCTTCAAGGCCACCTGGCAGGCGCTCGCGGTGTGCAGCCCTCTCGATACCTGTCATTGATTCCGCCGCGCTGCCAGGTGAGCCGGTGAAGGCTTCGTGCTAGGCAACGTTAACTCAGCTTCCGGGCGCGACCGACGGCAATCGCTGCACAACTGCCAAACGATAGGTTGGCAGCAGCGGTCGACGCGAGGCAACACGGCGACGGCGGCCCGCACTCCGGGTTCTCCGGCGAGACCCTGGAGTTAGGCTTGCATCACTCGCTTTAGGGTTCGGATCGGCTGCAAGGTGCTGGTAAACCGCTCATCAGTTTCCACGATATGAAATATTGTGGGCTGGGTGAGTCTCGAGCGGCACGGAAGGGAAAGATCAGTGTCTTTCCGCACTGAAGGCTGCCCGCTCCCCGCGCGCAAACCTCCCAAGCGCGTAGCGAGTGATGTTGTGGGCAGCTCTTTGTAATAGACTTAAGATAATGCTACCTTATCTTAAGTTCAAAAATTGATGGCAAAAGCCGGCTACGCTAAGGATGAAGGACAGAAATCCATGCGTGACAAGGACTTGCATCGTCGCTCCGCCGGCACACGATTCGTCGGCCGACTTGGCTCGCACCATTTTGCGCACCTGCGCGCGACCGCCGAAGGCATTGCCGTGCTCGACAGCGCCCGTCGTTATCTCGGCATCGAGCACGGCCATGAGGCCATCACCGCCCACCGCCAGACCGCCGATCAGGTGCGCGCCATCGCACGGCGCCGTGGCGACCCGGCCTGGCGGCTTATCGGCATGCAAATCCGCACTTCGGACGTTGGCGCACGCCCGAGCCTAGACGACTTCATCGCCGAGCGCGACCTGGATGGCTGGAGTGAAGCCGAGCAGCAGGAGTTTTTCGAGGCCACCTACCCCCTGGACCGCAGGGCTGAGCGCCGTCAACGGCTGCGCGCGCGCCAGCTGGAACTGCTGCGCCAGGTGGAAATCAGCGACGCCGAACAACCGCTGCCGGGACACCGGGTCGACGGATGGTTTGACGAACGCACAGCGGCCAAGCTGATCAGCGCCGGGTGGATCAACCTCGGCCAGCTCGCCCAGGCGGTGGCCGTGGGCGGCCGCTGGTTCACTCCCCTCCCCGGCATCGGCAAGGGAAAAGCACAACGCATCGCCCATCACCTGCACACCCTGATCCCGGCCGCTGCACCACCGATCCAGCGTCTGTTCGCCCTGCCCTCCCCTGCCCTGGCTAACCATCAGCTGGCCAGTCTGCAAGCCGACCGCACCCCCGCCGACGCGGCACAACAAACGCTGCAGCTGCTGCCCGATTCGCCCGCCGGCGACGCCGGCTCCATGTTATCGGCCAGCACCGACCTGCAGGCCGTGCAGAGCTGGATCCAGACCCACGCCGGCTCGGCGGCCACCGTCAAAGCCTACTGGCGGGAGGCGCGCATCTTCATGCTTTGGCTGCAGCGCGAGCGCGGTGACATCAGTTTCCACCAGCTCAAGGTCGAAGACTGTCTGGCCTTTCGGGCCTTCACCGAGAACATCCCGCCAGCCTGGATCTCCCGCGCTCGAGCCAAACCAGGCCAGCCTGGCTGGGCACCGTTTCGCGGCCCTCTGGCAGAGGCCAGCCGGCACCACCTGCTCAACAGTGTCGGCGCCCTCTTCGCCTACCTGACCCTTGCGCACTACCTTCCTCAAAATCCATGGCCCCTGATCAAGACCCGAGCTGCCATGAAGAGGTCTGCGGTCAACACGATCGACACGCGGGCCATCACGCTACACGCCCAGGAAGAGATCCTGCGCTTCATAGACGGCCGGCCACACTCCCCCGCCGGCGCCCGCATGCGCTTCCTGGTGCGATTCCTCACCGGTGTTGGACTGCGTGCCTCCGAGCTTCTCTCAGCCCGTCTGGCCGACCTGCACACGGTCAAGGGCGGCGTCGTCCTGCAGGTAGTCGGCAAAGGCGGTCAAGCCCGCGCAGCGACCGTGCCACCGGCAGCGCTGGATGCTTTGAACGACTATCTTCACGTCCGCGGCTTGGGTGATTTGCATGCTGCTCCCGAGCAGGCGCCGCTACTGGCCAGCGCGATCGACCCCATGGAACCCATCGGTTACCAGGCGCTCTACCTGACAGTTCGCACCTGGCTTGGAAATGCAATCCGAGCCTCCGCACTCAACGAGCAGGAGCGTCGAGCAATTCAGGGCGTTTCGTCGCACTGGCTGCGCCATACCTTCGCCACCCGTGCCGTTGAACGCGAGGTACCCTTGGACGTGGTGCAGGCGCAGCTTGGCCACGCCAATCTCAACACCACAATGAATACTTACGCCAAAGCGCCGCTGCAGCGCAGGATTGACGCCATCAGCAAGGCGTTCGGCTGACGGTCAAAGCCCTGATCTGCACATTGCTGAGGCGCGCCAAAAACGCACAAAAAAAGGGGGTGTTGCACGGTGCAACACCCCCTTTTTTACTTCCGCTCAACAACCCCATCGATGGGTGTTGCACCGTGCAACACCCTACCCCAACAATCTTGCGATCTCAGCCTTCAGCTGCGTCAATGCCTTGCCAGAAAGAGCAGACTCATCAAACTCGATGAGGAGCTTCCCACCTTTACGCGATAGCTTGGCAGAGTGGCTGCCCTTGGCCCCCTTGATCAGCTCGGGAGCTAACGCAACAGGGCGGGCATTTCCAAGAAGTTGGTCGAAGACAGCTTGAGGAGTAAATGTCTGTCCGCTGCCACGAGCGCTAGCCAGCTCCGCTGCAATCCTCTCGATCTCTGGCAGCCTCTTCTCAACTGCCTCAGCAAGTGGTGCCCCCCACCGAAACTGAATATCAAGAGGGCTTGAGAATGCCATGAGAACAGCTGGCGGAAGAGCAGCAATCTGATGTGCTCTTGAAACTTGGCTGACAGGAACACCAATCTCCTCGGCAAGCTTTCTCATGCTGGGAAACAAGCCTAAGCTTAGTGCGCGTCGATACATCTCGCCTTGTTCAAACGGACGGAGATCTGCACGCTGCCTGTTTTCACGATCCATCTCCACAAAGAGAGCCCGATCGTCAACCGACTCGACAAGAGCCGCCACCTGCAGCCCTAGGTCCAAACAAGCCCTGTGGCGACGGTGGCCATATACGACTTCAAACTTCCCGGCATTCTTCCCCGTAGAGATAGGCCGAACCTTGATCGGTTGAACATTTCCACCGGCCGAGGCGATCTCTTGCTTGAGCGTGTCGAAATCGGGGCCAAGAAAACTGTCTGAATGTCTATTCGCCCAATCAGAAGGCACTACTTGGGTGGGGTCGAGCTTTCTAACCGGAACTGCACCATCCCATGTCCTGAGCTCATCGCGCAGGCGCTCGTTTTCTTGCTGCGCATCAGACTCGCGAGCAAGATGAGCCATAAGAGCTCCTGGTCCCGTTCGCGCCGGAGCAGGGGAGGGCGACGAAGCGCTAGAAGTTGTGCTGATAGCAGCGAGCGCTCGATCCTTCAGGGAAGGCTTCTTTGAGGACATTGGTCAGCCCTTTCGCATCACTTCGCTCACCACTTGTGCCGAGTGTGCCCACACCCCAGCTACCTGCATCTCAACATAGTCGACCAGTTGCTCATATGCATCACGAGCTCTTTTGAGCGTCTTGGCTTGCACCGAAGAGGGCTCGAGGTCATAGACAGTGCCGAACTCTGCGCTGGCACTTGCCGCTATCGATGTTTTTGGTATCTCGACTGGAATGACATGCGCACCATACGCGGAACCGATCCATTGGCGGACAGCAGCACTCACTGCATCCGCACGATCAACCCGCGAAAGCACCACATCGACAAATGAGAATTTTTTATCGTCTCCACCGGCTTTGAACAAGCCTCCGCAGACTTCGGTAAAGAGATTCCAAAATTGCGCCGAACTTGCAAAATCAAGTGCGTTCGGTGGCAGCGGCATCAAGACTCCATCAGCAGCAATCAACGCATTGATGGTGATGTACGAGAGGGATGGAGGGGTGTCGATGATGATGACGTCATAAACGTCTCTCACTGCAGTTAGGCCATCGTCAAGGACTCGCCAAAATGCAAATCCTCGCTCCGTCTTTTGCCGACTTGGTAGCAAAAACTCAGCATTGAAGAGGAGGGGGGCGGCCGCGATAAGGTCAATCCCTTCCCAGTATGTCTTTTGAACCGCTGACATGACCGAATCCACTTCACCTGCGCAAAGGGGCAGGATGGTGTCGGACTCTTCAACTTCCGTGTCGGGAAGTACGCCGAAGAGCGTAGTGAGTGATCCTTGCGGATCGCAGTCGACCACCAGTACTCGGTGACCTCGAAGTGAAAGGCCTTGAGCAAGAGCAGCAGCGGTGGTCGTTTTGGAGACCCCCCTTTGAAATTCGCTACCGTGATCGTCGCACCTGGTGCCTTCGACGGATCACGAAGCCGATCCGTCCGAAGAGTACGAACCCACCTGCGAGCTTCTTCGAGCGACCACTCGCGACGCGAATTCTCTTCACGGGCACCAGAGGGCAACTCCCCCTTCTTCACCAGGTACTGAAGACGATTCTTGTCAATGCCACAGAGATCTGCAAGCTGACTGCTGTTGTAAGTAGGAGGCCGTTTCCGAGCCTCAGGGGCAAGCATCGCTGAGCGTACCTGGCTGACAACTTGTAGTGCAGTTTCACTTACTGCTTCAAGCTGGGTAAGACCCAAAGATGGAATGAGCGGCTGGACTTTGTTCATTCCGCAATTTTAGCGACTTCCACTAAAAGTGGATGACTTTCGAACGAACCTCGAGCGCACGGCGCTAAATTCTTCCTGTCTGCCACTGACTTTGTGTAGCAGTCGCCAGTCTTGAATAAGACTAGAAAGAAGTCTAGAAGAATTCTAAGCTGTGGATAACCATAGCAAGCATATGATTTTCAAGGACAAATTTCACTCACCCGTCCGTGATATCCGTCCACCTGTCCGGCGCATCCGTCAAACTGTCCGCGATTTACTTCCAACTGTCCACCTTTTCCGTTCTCGCACGCTGTGAATGAGATATCACTTACACAGCTATCCTCGGTCTGCTTGACATGTCATGCCGAGGCCATAAGCGTCGCAAGTGTCCGCATTCTCCGTCCTGGATGGTTGTTCGCGAGAGCCCAGAGACCTCACCTGTCCGCTTTATCCGTCTCCGTGAACTGTCCGGGCGATACGTCCTTCCGCTTCTCTATCTGGAAAGCTGAGAAAGCTGTATATTCTGTCCAGATATGAAAAATATTTTGGACACATCAATCAAGCGCCCTGGTAACGAGGCGAGCCTGACGAAGCCGAACGAGCTGCTCGTGATGGTGCCTATTGTCGGAAAGTTGAGCCCGGTTTCAAGAAAGATCTTCAACGCACTTCTGTACAGCGGAGGTCGAGAGTTCCAGCGGAGGTTGGTCGATGGGAATCCCATGAGGGCAGAGGAGACGTTCGAATCGCGGCTGAGCGACCTCGTTGCCCACCTCCCTGGAGAGGCGGCGGACTGGTCCTCAAATGCCCGCGGCCATTTGCTAGAGATGTTGCGTACGGAAGTGGTCTGGGAGTCGATCGACAAAAATTCTGCTACCAGCGAGTGGGGGGCGATGCATTTGCTTTCTCAGGCAGAAATCGAGAAGAAGGGGGGCGCTTTGTATGTGCGTTGG
Source organism: Hydrogenophaga sp. ANAO-22 (assembly GCF_042466645.1). Lineage (NCBI taxonomy): Bacteria > Pseudomonadati > Pseudomonadota > Betaproteobacteria > Burkholderiales > Comamonadaceae > Hydrogenophaga > Hydrogenophaga sp. ANAO-22. Next base: position 53,482 of record NZ_CP159957.1, read on the forward strand.
GCTTTCCCTCCGAAAGTCTTGACCGCGCTGAAGGATCCGGCTTTTTACACACGCCTCGACCTCGATGTAATCGGTTCGCTGAGGACCTATGCAAGCATCGCGCTTTATGAGATCTGCTCGCGGTACCGGACGAACCCCACGGGCGTCACGTGTTCACAATCACCTGATTGGTGGGTCGAGGCGCTCTCCGCTCGCATTGTTCGAACCCCCAGCGCCAGAGACAAGCAGAAGCAAGGTGCGACTGAAGAACAACGTCTCAAGCCGAAGCGTGAGTGGCGCAAGGTGAAATCGGAGTCTGTTCTCGACGCCATTGATGAGATCAATACCAAGACTGATCTTGAGGTTGAGCTGATCGAAAAGCGAACGGGGAAAGCTGTCACCGAAGTTCAGTTTGCGGTACGTCGGAAACGACGTGCACTGGTAGCAGGGGAGGGGGTACCTCCTGAGCTACTTGCCCAGGCCATCAATCTAGGAGTCTCGGCTGCAGACATTTCGATCTTGGCTCGCACTGTTAGGGGCGGCCACGAGGTTCTCAAGCCTGCACTTCAAAAGCTGGCCGAACGAATCAGTCGTCCTGACTTGGTCCCCATTGGAAGTTCCATTGCCTATCTGAAGTCGATCCTGGCTGAGCTCGATCTTTACATTTCAGATCCGACAGCAGCTCATTCGGTAGAGACGCGCACGCCCATTGTTTCGAGGGATACGTTCGCTCCTGCGGTGCAGGATGTTGTTGAGACGCCTGACTCGTTGGCAAAGAGGCATGTGGAATCTCTCGATCGAGAAGACCAAGTGCAGCTCGCAAAGCTAGCCTTTGCACACATGCGGGAACGAGGCCTTGCTACTGCTTCCGTATCTCAGTCCTACGCTCGATATATGGACGGCGGCCCACTTGTGGGCGTGCTCCTGGGCGAGATGGCCCGGCAGCATCTCAAGCTCACTTCCTCGGATACCGTTATGGAGTCGAAGTAGGGGGGTGGCCGAGCTCCTCCGATGCCAGTCGAGCAATTTCACTGATGCCAGCCTCGGCCCAAGCTTTGAAGTCTTCGATTTCGGCTTCAAGTGCATCCAGTTGCATATTCCAGTCCTTCCTGAGCAGCCAGTCCAGTCCGACTTGATCAGGCGGGCTGATTTGAACCGCGCAGGCAGTCCGATCGAGTTGATCATGCGGCCAGTCAATCCGTTGACCACATCCTTTCGCGAAAATTGGCCACATGCGCGCGTGCGGCTAGACTTCGGCTATCGGCCAGGAACGGACATTCAAATTGAACCCTCTCGCGTCTATCGACCGCACGGCGTTTGAATTTTTCGCGCCCGCTTCTCACGACCAATGCGTTCGGCTCCAAGAACAGTTCCCCGAGTTCCAACTTGAGGAGTACCTAGCGTTGCTTGCTCATACGAACGGCCTCGGCGAAGTGTTTTCAGATGGGTCACGCCGGTTCGTCCATAACCTTCTTGTTGTCTCAGCGGAAGATGCACTCCAGGAATCGCGTCATCATCCACCTGGAACGGCTGTAGTCGTTGGGCGGCCCGGGGTAGATGGAATCCAATTTGTGCTACTCCCTGCGGACGCGAGCGTTCATGCGTATTACCCCATTGAGGCCACTTTCGTGAAAGTGGCCGACTCGCTTAGTGACTTCTTGGTCAAGCGCTCGACTGGTTCGATTCGCCTCTGACCACCGTCTGCTTCGGGCCCTGAACCGACATCCACGGCCCTGAATCCGGCGTCACGAAGCGGTCGGATCGGTACGCCGGCCGCCCCGTGGAGGGCACACACCGGTAGACGGTGGTCAGGGCGATAGAGGCGCAGCGCGCGGGTTGAGACCGTGCGGGCTAGCCGCCCGCTTCCAGAGGCGGTTTGTGGCTGGGACTACTTCGTCGCGGCCACCGCCGGCAAGCGCGGTTCAATGGGGATCGCTTTGAAGGAGCGGCCCACGAGGACAGGACCTCTTCATCCCTGTCACTCAAGCCATACGGAGCTTCACCTTCGCCGCCGAGGTCAGCTCGTCAGCCAGGCAATTTCGCCGCCAGCAGATCGATCTTCTCGATGTTTGGCGGTGTACTGAGCAAGGCGGCTGCGTTCGCCATCAACGCGGCGGCGATCGGGCCGTGCAGGTGAGCCTCGCGGCCGGCCTCGTCCGCAAAAGCGTCAAAGACGCCGAACGTCGATGGGCCGAACTTTAATGCGAACCAGGCGGTGGTGCCCGATTCGGCGTTGGCGAGCGGCAACGCGCTTCCCAGAAAATCGGCAACGGCGGCTTCCTGGCCAGGCTTGGCTTCGAGGCGGACGAACAGGGCGAACTTGGTCATGTGGTGATCCTCTGGTTGAACGGTTGACAGTGTTGGCGAGTCCGAAGTCTGTGGTACGACGGCAATTTCCGCGAGTGGCAGGAATGCCAACATTGATATCATTTTTGCCATGAATCTACATCTTCTTGTTCTTGATGGCGTGTTCGACCTGGGGTTTGCTGCACTCATGGACACACTGAGCATGGCCAATGAACTGGCGGGCTCGCTCGCACAGGCGCCGCCGCCCATCGACGTCACGGTGGTCGGCGTTCGGCGTCGCGTGCGCACCGCGCACGGTCTGGCGGTACCGGTCGTGCCAGTGCACCGCGTGCAAAACCCTGACGTTGTTCTGGTGCCCGCGCTCGGCGCCAAGATGCCAGACGCGCTCGCCGCGCGTCTCGCGCATGCGGACGTGGCCGATGCGATCGTCGCGTTGCAGCAATGGTCAAGCGCCGGCGCGGCCACTGGCGCCGCCTGCACCGGCACCTTCTTGCTGGCGGAGAGCGCGCTGCTAGATGGCCAGCGCGCCACAACTTCGTGGTGGCTGGCGCCAATGTTTCGGCAGCGCTATCCGCAAGTGGCGCTCGACGAGTCCCGCATGCTTGTGAATTCGGCCGGCTTCACCACGGCCGGCGCCGCCTTGGCCCATCTCGACCTGGCATTGAGCGTCGTGCGCAGCCGTAGCCCGGCGCTGGCGGCTCTGGCGGCGCGATACCTGCTGGTAGAGTCCCGCGGCTCGCAAGCTGAGTTCGTGATCCCCGATCACCTAGCCCATGCCGACCCGGTGGTCGAGCGCTTTGAGGGCTGGGCCAGGCAGCAACTCGCGCACGGGTTCTCTCTCGCCGATGCGGCCATCGCAGCGGGCGCCAGTGAACGCACCTTGGCGCGGCGCGTGCAAAGCGTGTTGGGCAAGACACCCCTCTCGTACTTCCAGGATCTGCGCGTCGAGCGTGCGGTGCATCTGCTGCGAACCGGCAGCGAGAGCGTCGACCAAATCGCCGCACAGATCGGCTACTCCGACGGTGTGACCCTTCGCGCCTTGTTGCGACGCAAGCTGGGCCGCGGCGTGAGGGAGTTGCGCGCACGTGCTTGATCGGCGCCGCGTGGTGCAGGTCGATGAAGTGCCCGAATGCTGCCGGTACTGAACGTCTGCAGATGGCCGATAGCCGAAGTCTAGACGCCGCGCGCACTTCGCGCCAAGCAACGAGTGCAGACTTCGAGGTTGCCGCTGTTGATCATGAACACTGGACTCCGCGATCAGGAGTACCGGAACAAGTGCTCACCAACGCTGGAATACGCACCAGTGCCAAAACATCATTCCCGGTCGCATTGCAGCTATGCAGCAGCATGAGCCAGTTTCGTGCAAGCGTCACGAATCCATCTAGCAAGTGGCCGCGGCGAGCCAAGAAATGAACCCTGATGTCAGAAGCGAGTGGAATCTCTAGATCCACTGCTTTACGCCACATCTGCAACATAGTACGAACATGGTCGTGATCGAGTTCAAGCTTCATGTTTGTCAATGTGGGCAACAGTGAACTAAGGTGACCGGTTTTGGGATGAAGAGCCCTGCTGGGTTTTCACCCTCATCTATGAGATCGAGAGTCTAGCCCGCAGAGATGGGGGAAGGTGACCAGTTATGGAACGCATGCACCGCCTGTTCAGAGCCTCCGTCCCATAACTGGTCACCTTTCACGAGCGGATCTTGTGGGTAAGGGTCCGTTGTACTCGCAGCTCAAGGCTGAGCAGTGCGCCGCTGAGCGAAATCTCGGCGACCATCCGCTCCATCACTTCGCTGATTCAGGGCTCACGACACCGATGCAAAGCAGCTACAAGACGCCACCGTATTTGATGGCCGTTAAGATGTCCTTTACCCTCTCCGCTCCTGCCTGGGTCACTGCAATTTGAAGCGGCGCATCACCATCGAGGATCGGATGCGGCGTCCGAAGCCATTGAGCAGCTTCCTCCCTGGTTTCAAATGTGTCGGTAGCCATTCGCTCCAGCTCTGACCGAAGCGGGTGAGCATTGGTCCTGTGTTCAGACATGGTGGATCCTCGAAGCTATGACTCGCCAGGCCGCCGTTCATTCTCAATCATGATTCTCTTTTGCGGCGACCCACACGGGCAGTTCAATCACATCCTGCTCGCGGCTGAAGAAACTCAGGCCCAAGCCGTGGTGCTGCTCGGCGACCTCGAGGCACCTGCTCCGTTGAGCGAGCTGCTCGCTCCCATCCGTGAGATCACCTGGCTGATTCACGGCAACCACGACACCGACGCTGAGACCAGCTTCCGGCACCTGTGGCTAGACGAGATGGGCGCTCGCAACCTGGATGGCCAGGTGGTCACCTTGCCTGGGGGCCTGCGCGTGGCGGGCCTGGGTGGCGTGTTTCGTGAAGCGGTGTGGCACCCGGACCCGGGCTCAAAGCTCCAGGGCAAGCCTGTTTTTGCGAGCGCAAAGGAGCATGCGGCGCGCACGCCACGCCAGGATCGTTGCGAGGGGCGGCAGCACCGCCGGCACTGGAGCTCGATTTACCCCGATGTTGTGGACCAGCTCGCCGGCATGCGCGCTGACGTGCTCGTAACGCATGAAGCGCCGGGGTATCACCCCTATGGCTTCGAGATCCTCGACACGCTGGCCCAGCAGATGGGCGTCAAAAAGTTGGTCCATGGGCACCAGCATGACCGCCAGGACAGCTCGGGGCGCTGGGAGCAGCAGGGCTTTCAGAGCTTTGGCGTGGGGTTTCGAGGCATCACAGGCCTGACGGCCGCAGGCGAGATGGTCGTCATCCGACCAGGCGAATTCGACCATCGTTGACGGCCTTGAGGCCTGAAGCGGGGAGGTGGCTCGCAGTCAGCGCAGCATCTGTGCGGCTAAAACACGGTTGCAATACACCGTGGATACACATAAAATGTGTTTCCGAGCCTTTATAGAACCACGTTCGGCTCGTCGTGGCACGGCCCTAACCCAGTCCGTGAGGATCAATCTGGAGCGATAAATGAAGCAAGTACGTAAGCAACTGATCATCCCTGAGGACATGGACCAGAACCTCACCCAGATTGCCAAGGACAGCGGCACAACTGCTTCCGAGGTCGTTCGTAAGGCCCTCAACCTCTACATGGTTGCGGTCGAGAAGAAGCGCGAGGGTATGAAGTTCGGGTTCGTCAAGCAGGGCGACCGCCTCGAAACCGAGGTAATTGGACTATGAATGCAGCCCGAACCATCAACCAAATCTCCTAACACCCTCGACCTCAACTCAATCCCTGGCAAGGCCACGGTCACCTGGCAGACAGAAGAGTCGCCGGAAGAGCAGGCGCATCGTCGCGACATTGAGCGCCGCGACCACATCAACGCCATCGCACTCGGCTGGCTGCTGGTGTTTCTAGTGGCGATGCTGGGCTCGGCCGCCGCCTATGCGGGGGTCATGTCCGATTCAGAAGGAACGCGCTCTGCAGCGTGGGCGGTGGTTGCAGCAGCCATCGCCGCGGTGCCCAGCTTCTTCGCAGGGCGCTGGAGCGCAAAGTAGGGCCACAACGCACCAGGCGTTATGTGCCTGGTGCACACCCTGCCATCAAAGGTGACCGTTTATGGGACGGCCACCACCATATCGATCTGATCGCCAGGCTTAGAGCGGCAGGGCCATGGCCAGCGCCTTGTCCGCGTCGGGCGCACGCCCATCGAACGCCTCGCTGTTGGCGTGGAAGTACCAGGCCGCGTGCAGCTTGATCCAGGCGGCGCGCCCAAGCGCGATCGCATCCAAAACCTCCGGCCGATTCAGGACTGAGGCCTTGTTCATCTCGGCCTGGGTAGCTGCGTGCGCGGCTTCGTAAGCCTCGTACAGCTCGGGGAAGTGGGCGTGGAGAACCTTCTTGTGGGCGGGGGCAATCCAGCGCGCATGAAGCAGGTGTGGGATGAGCACGTGGCCACCACAACCAAACCGCCGGCGGTGCCGGTGCAGGTGCTGCCACAAACCATCACCCAGGCCGTAGACGCCGCCTCAAAGCTTCTGATCGACCGCCTCGCCGTGATCGCCACCGAGATCCACGCCCGGGCAGTGGAGGACGCCGGCGTCAAGGTGGATGGGGTCATGAAAATGGCCGCAGAGCAGCGCGAGACCGCTGATCGTGAGCTGGCCGATGCCGGTCAGGCCGTCGAAGACATGGAAGCCAAGGTCGATTCGATGCAGGCCGCTCTCGATGAGCACGTGGCCATGATCGAAGGGCTGCGCCAGGAGCTGGCTGCCAAGGGTCTGGAGAACGCTCAGCTGACCGAACGCGTGGCGCAGCTGGTGGCGACACAAACCGCAGCCGACAAGCAGCACGCAGCAGCCCTCCACGAACACAAGGCAGACCACCAGGTCGAGGTGAACGAGCTTCGCCGTGAACTGGCCGAGGTTCGCAAGGCAGCAGAAAGCCAGCTGGGGGCGCGTGCGGCGCTGGAGCACCAGGTGTGGCCGATCTCAAGCAGCGTGAGACCGTTGCAGTGGCCGATGCGCGCTCAGCTCATGATGAGACCGCCACGCTGCGCGGGCGCATCGAGGGTTTGGAAGCCGCGGCCAAGGCCGCGGCGCAAGTCAAGCCCGCTGGGAAGAAGGTCGCAGCAGGGCAGGGAGCTGCGCCGGCGAAGGCTCCTCGCAAACCTCGCCCCCCAAAGGTCGTGTGACATTTGTGTCAAATGGGGCAAATGACCTAAATAATTCATGGTCCAGCTGGGGACCGCAGGCGCTTTCTCTCTCGCAGGTAATTGAACATAAGACGGATCATTTGATCCCCCGTCACGAGATCTCTCTCTTTCAACGCCACGAGTGTTTGCCCCACGTGGTCGAGAACGACTTCATCACCGGACAGCCTGGTGACCGCTTCAGCGAATTCATCGAGCTTCGTCCTGGTGGCTCGTACTTCATGTTGATTTGCGAGGTCGAGAATGAATTTCCCAACGTCGTCCACGGGGATCTCCATTGACACCCTGGAGTGGGCCATCCACCCGGCGCGCAATGCATGCGCGTCATGTAGCGCGTGATGGCGCGGCTGGCCGGGTTGAGCGTGGTATTGCTCGATTGCTTCGTTGAAGGCAGGTTCTTCAGATCGCCATGCCAGCTTGAGCACCTTGGGGTCCAGGTTCGACGGAAGACCGTCTTCCAGGGCATCCCAAAGGAGATCTCGATCATGGGTCGAGTCGCATGCGATTTGCACCTTTCCGGGGAAGGACTTGAACCACTCATAGAGGCGCTGCGTCAACTCCTCTCGCGTGCAGATGGCCTCTGGCTGCTGGCTAAGGTGAGGCTTCACGGCCTCGAGCACAAAGTTGCTCTCCGCCTCACGCTGGTAGTCGTTTCGCTCGGCATAAAACGTGCGCCCGTCCTCGCTGACCATCCCGATTGAGATCAGCTCAATGTCGATGAAGTCAGTGAACTCGGTGTCCAGAAAAATCAGCATGGCCAGCGCTTCCAGGGAGAAATCCAACCTCATTGTGATGCAGCATTCGAGGTGCCATACACCATGAAAATCCTCGTTCTCTCAGACCTTCACCTCGAATCCGCCAAGTTCGCTCCCAGCGTTGATGCGGGCGTGGATGTGGTGGTTCTGGCCGGAGACATTGCGCCAGGCCTGCGCGGGCTGCGCTGGGCGCGCGAGACCTTCTCCAGCCAGGAGATCGTGTACGTGGCGGGCAATCATGAGTTCTACGATCACCAGCTGGAAGCGCTGGGCCTGCAGCTGCGAGAAGCCGCTAAAGGCCTTGGCGTGAATTTCCTGGAGCGCAGCGCCGTCAACATTGATGGTGTGCGGTTCCTGGGCACTACGCTCTGGACCGACTTCGAACTCTTTGGACGCGCCAGGAGCGCAGAGTCGATGAGCACCGCTTCGCTGTACGTGGAAGATTTCAGCTGCATCAAGACCTTCCGCGGCGGGCCGCCGGATCAGGCCGCTCAAACGCGCAAATTCACGCCTTCAGATGCGAAGAGGGAATTCGAGCTGAACGCTGTCTGGCTGGGCGCCGAGCTGGCGTCTGTCGACCCTGCGCGCACCATCGTTGTGACGCACCATGCACCCCACAGGTTGTCTGTCGAGGCTCGGTTTTCCAGCGACCTGTTGTCCAGCTCGTTTGCTTCGGATATCTCCAGGTTGCTGGGCAAAAGCAAGTTCTGGATCCACGGCCATATGCACAGCAGCAGCCGCTACACCGTCAACGGAACCGAGGTGATCTCAAACCCTCGCGGATACCGACGCAAGGACGGGTCGATGGAAAACGGCGCATTCGACCCGGGCCTGGTCATCGAGCTTTAAGCCGCACGTCGGCGGGCAAAAGGGGTGCATCGTAGGAACTGTATATTTATACAGTTTTGATCAAATCTACTTCCCCTGCTCTGATGCCATGCGTGTGACCGTGACGAAGCTGCGCAAAGCTGGTCATCTGCTCCCCGTGGAATCCCGGGAGCCCATGCTCGGCCAGATGTACACGCGCCAGGTCAAAGGCGCCAAGGTCCTCGAGTTCGAGCCTTCCGGCAACAGCTTGCCCGGGGAGCATGGCCTGTTTGAGGCCAAGGTGAAGAAGGTGCCCAAGGGGACTTCGATCGCCGTGTATGCCGGCTCGACCAACGAAAACGGAGCCTGGGTTTGCCAGGAATGGGAGATCGATTTCAGCCCTGTTGGCAGTGGCTGGCTCAAGTCGCAGCCACGTTACCCTTCAGGACCAAGAATCCGGTAGCGAGCCGCACCGCCGCACGCGGCTCCACCGGGGGTAAGGTTAGGCTTTTTCAGGGGCATGCCAATGTGCTACTCCGCTCAAATCTGGGCGGACTACAAAAAGTACGTGCGCCTCTATGGCTCGAAGATCGACGTTGGAACCTTCGCTGAGCTTTTCTGGTCGCGCCTGGCCGACCCGAAGATCATCATTCCAAAGGCCGTGGAGGCATCTTTCGATCACCCCAGCAGCCCTGATGAGCAGCGCATCAAGGACCTGATCGACCAGCATAGGGCCGCCCAGGCCGCTGCGATCGAGGAGGAGCTGTTCAAGCAGAAGGCCCGTCTGGCCGACGCCGAGCGCAAGCTGGCCACCAAGCTGACGAAAGCGGCGACCGAGAGCAAACGTATCGCCACCGACAAGATCGCCAGGGGGCACAACCGATTGAAGGACCTCAACCGCTTCGAGCTGCAGCCGCGCGACTCGCGGATCTTCCCTGGCCACTATGCGCCCGTGATGGTGATGGAGAACGGCAGCAAGGTGACCAGGCTCATGCGCTACCAGTGCCGACCCGCTGGCAAACCGGCTTTCTACGACGAGAAGTACCCTGGGACCTACAACGCGCGCAAGACAAGCCTCACAGGCTTCTGGCGCGGCCAGTTCGGCCACACGCACGGGCTGATGATGGTGGACGTGTTCTATGAAAACGTGGACACGCCAGAGGGCAACCGCGTGCTGGAGTTCCACCCGGAACCAGCGAATCCGATGCTGGTCGCCTGCCTTTGGTCCAGGTGGACCGCGCCCGGTCAACCCGACCTGCTGTCGTTCGCCGCGATCACCGATGAACCGCCGCCAGAGGTTGCAGCAGCTGGCCATGACCGGTGCATCGTGTCGATTAAGCCGGAGAATGTTGATCGCTGGCTCCAGCCAGATCCTTCACGGCTTGATCAACAGATGGCTATCCTGGAAGACCCTGTGCGGCCGTTCTACGAGCACCGGCTGGCGGCGTAGTACGTATGGTGTGCCCATCCATAACAGGCCAGGGCCTGTTCTTGGATGGGTTTTGAACTCTAGGGTTGGCTGCTTGGGCTGCTGCCGGTTCCGTTGACACCGACCTAAGCTTCTTGAGCTCGCTCGAACTGTACGGGACTGAGATAGCCGAGCGTCGAATGCCGACGCGTCGGGTTGTAGAAGCACTCGATGTAATCGAACACGTCTGAACGGGCCTGCCCTCGCGTTCGATACACCTTCCTGGCCGTGCGCTCGGTCTTGAGGGAGCTGAAGAAGCTCTCCATGGCTGAGTTGTCCCAGACCTCGCCGGCCCTGCTCATGCTGCAGGTGATGCCCTGTTCGTCCAGCAGCTTCTGGAAGTGCTCGCTGGTGTACTGGGCGGATTCAACCGGTCGTCGCAACACCTTCAACCAGGAGGTGTTTATGGGACGACCCGCAGGATGGATGAAGCAATTGACAGGGAGAGACGCAATGCGCTGTCCGGGTGCGCCTTCGCTTCGACGTGAGATCGAGCGGCAATTCTGGAAGCAAATCGCGACCGGGATCACGAGCGAGAAGGCCGCGGAGGCCGTAGGTGTCTCCCAGCCGGCTGGTGGCCGCTGGTTCCGTCATCGTGGCGGCATGCCATTGTTTCTTTCAAACCCCATATCTGGACGGTATCTTTCATTCGCCGAGCGAGAAGAGATCGCTCTTCTGCGAGCCCAAGACGTTGGGGTAAGGGAGATTGCTCGCGTCATAGGGAGAAGTCCCTCGACAGTCTCACGAGAATTGGCCCGCAATGCTGCCACGCGCAGTGGGAAGCTCGAATATCGGGCGTCGGTCGCACAGTGGAAGTCCGAGTTGGTCGCCAGAAGGCCCAAGCCGGCCAAGCTCGTGAAGGACCAGCGTCTGCTCCAATATGTCCAAGACCGCTTGGAGGGCAAGATCCGTGATGCTCAAGGGCGCGAGATTGCGGGGCCTCGGCAAGCTCCATTTATCGGGCGTAACAAGCCCCATCGTGGTGACCGCAAGTGGGTCAATGGATGGTCGCCAGAACAGATCGCAAACCGACTGCAGGTCGACTTCCCGGATGATCCGTCCATGCGCATCTCACACGAAGCCATCTACCAGGCGCTCTATATCCAGGGTCGAGGCGCCCTCAAGCGCGAGCTGGTCACCTACCTGCGCACAGGGCGTGCCTTGCGCACGCCACGGGCCAGGTCCCAGGCCAAAGCGTGGGCACATGTCAGTGAAGATGTGATGATCTCCAGCCGCCCTGCTGAGATAGAAGATCGTGCTATCCCTGGTCACTGGGAGGGGGACCTGATCATCGGCCTGGACAGGTCGGCCATTGGCACGCTGGTGGAACGGTCAAGCCGTTTCACCATGCTCGTGCACCTGCCGCGCGAGGAAGGCTATGGACTGACTCCTCGAACAAAGAATGGTCCTGCGCTGGCGGGTTACGGAGCCGTGACCATGGCCAACGCGCTCAAGAGAACAGTGACGAAGCTGCCTACCCAGCTATGGCAGTCATTGACTTGGGATCGTGGCAAGGAGCTGTCCGACCATGCACGGTTCACTATCGAATCGGGGGTGAAAGTCTTCTTCGCCGATCCTCGCAGTCCATGGCAGCGCGGTACGAACGAGAACACAAACGGGTTGCTGCGCCAGTACTTCCCCAAGGGCACCGACCTGTCTCGGTGGAGTGAGCAAGACATTCAAGCCGTGGCACTGACCTTGAACAACAGACCTCGCAAAACGTTGGGCTGGAAGACGCCGGCTGAAGCGCTGAATGACTACCTAAAATCGGCTGATCAACCCGGTGTTGCATCGACCGGTTGAATCCGCCCTGGCTACCCTGGTCGGAGTGGTGCAGCAAGGCCACGGGTCTGCCCCGGCGCCACACGGCCATCATCAGCGCGTCCACCACGAGCTGGGAGGTCATGCTCTCCTGCATCGACCAGCCCACGATGCGACGGGAGTACAGGTCCAGCACCGCAGCCACGTACAGCCAACCTTCTGCTGTCCAGATGTAGGTGAAGTCGGCCACCCACTTCTGGTTCGGGCCATCGGCCTGGAACTGGCGGTCCAGCACGTTGTCAGCCACCGCGCTGCGCGCGCCCCGGTCCTTGGGCAGTCCACGACGACGGGGTCGAGCACGCAGTGCCTGCTCTCGCATGAGCCGCTCAATGCGGTGCAGACCACAAGCCTGACCTTGCTCCAGCACGTCGTGCCACACACGGCGTGCGCCGTAGGTGCGGTCGCTGCGCACGAAGCTCTGGTGGACCTGAGCGCCCAGCACTTCATCGCTGAGGCTGCGTTGGCTCCTGGGCCGCGTGAGCCACGCGTAGAAGCCGCCTCGCGAGACACCGAGCGCCTCGCACATCAGATTGACCGGCCAGGCCCCCCGGTGTTTCGCCACGAAGCCGAACTTCACATCGACTCCTTCGCGAAGTAGGCCGCGGCTTTTTTCAGGATGTCGCGCTCCATCTTGAGCTTGGCAACCTCCTTGCGCAGCCGCGCTATCTCGATGTCCTGGGCCTTTTGCTTGCCGTTGCCAGGGAACGCCTCCTGGGGCTCCTCTCGCAGCTCACGCACCCACTTGCGCAGCACGTTCTCGTGAACGTCCAGGTCCTTGGCCGCCTGGGCCACAGCCACCCCACGCTCAGTGACCAGCCTGACCGCCTCGAGCTTGAACTCTCGGCTGAATGTCCTTCTTCTCTCCATGAACCACCTCCGGTTTCATCCACCTTAACAAGGTGTCTTTGAAACCGGCAGCAGCCCAGCTCAACCATTTCTAGGTTTTGCTGCGTGTAGCGCGCGGTCCGGAAACGAAAGAATTGTTTCGAGTCCTGCCCAGATGGGCCAAAAGAAGGCACTTGAGGTGGCTGAAACGTCCGCTATCCGAGCAAAAGCCATGAGATCTAAAGAATTGTTTCGATGACTTTTCGCGTCACCGCGTCAGCTCTGAAAGGGCAAGAATCTTTGTCTTCAAAGCCTCGATGTTGACAGAGGTCAAGCCTACATTCCCATCGGTCTTGATGACGTTGTCGGTAGTCTTGAAGCAGGCGGCCTCGTCCTCGATGGCCAGCCAGCGCTCCTGGTGGCGCCCATTCTCGTGCAGCCAGTTGCGGCACTGCGTTTCGCGTTCTGGCAGGCCACCAAAGTCCATCGCCGGGCGCTTGACCTGTTGGGTTTGGCCCACCACCAGGCGCTGTAGTGCGGGGTAAGCCTGGAAGTTGCGAAGGATCTGCTCATGATCCTTGTAGGCTGCCCAGGAGCTGGAAACAACGAACTCGATGCGAGGGCAGCTCACGATGACCTGATCTAGCAGGCCGGCCTTTTCGAACAGGCGATCAGACTTCGCCCAGGTTGGGTGAAGCACGCCATCGAAGTCTAGAAAAATCGTCACCACCATCGTGTTGTCCTCAGGGAAGCCAGAGACAATCTAACCGACATGACACAACCCGCGCCAGGTGCAATCACCCTCTTCCTCGACTTCGACGGCGTCACGCATCCATACAGCGCGATCAAGGCGCCGGAGCGGATGTTCGAAGCGGCACCGTTGATCGAGGCGGTGCTTAGAGAGCACCCTGAGGTCGAGGTGGTGCTGAGCACTTCCTGGCGCGAGTCGTATCCGCTCGATGAGCTGCGTTACCTGTTCTCGATTGACATCGCAGAGCGCGTCATCGGCATCACGCCGATCTACAGCGGCGACCGCCAGTTTCCCATGCTGCCCTTCGAGCGATCGACGCACACCAGGCATGCCGAGTGCCAGATCTGGCTTCACGAAAATCGCTCGTTGGATCACCCGTGGATTGTGATCGATGACATGGCCAAGTGGTTCGATGAGGATCTTCCCAACTTGCTCCAGACCAACCCGGTCACCGGCTTCGTGCCTGCCGACCAGGAGCGCCGTAAGCGCGCGGCCATCCCACCCTTGAAGGGATCGGTCTAAGCGGCAACGATGGTGTCCACCAAGCGAAATAGGTGGACACCATGAATGAAGCCAAGAAGAAGACTCGCCGGCGGTACGACGCCGAGCTCAAGCAGCAGATCCTTGCCGAGTGCGCCAAGCCAGGCGCTTCGGTGGCCAGCATTGCCCTGTCGCACGGCATCAACGCCAATGTCGTGCACAAGTGGCGCCGCGAAGCGGGTGGCGCGCTGCCTGCACTCCAGGCTCCCGCATTCGTTCCAGTGCCGCTGCCGCCAGCGGCATGTTCACCAAGGCCTGCACTTGCACCAGACATCCGCGTCGAGCTGCGCCGTGGCGCCACCAGCGTCTCGGTGACCTGGCCCTTGGATGCGGCCGATCAGTGCGCCGTGTGGATGCGAGAGCTGATCAAGTGATCCGGGTTGATGCGCTGTGGCTTGCCACCGAGCCGCTGGACATGCGAGCAGGCACCGAGACGGCGCTGGCCCGCGTGGTGTCGGTCTTCGGCGCAGCGCGCCCGCACCACGCCTACCTGTTCGCCAATCGGCGCGCCAACCGCATGAAGGTGCTGGTGCACGACGGCATCGGTGTGTGGCTGGCAGCGCGTCGCCTGAACAGCGGCAAGTTCGTCTGGCCGCGTGATGCGGCCAGCACCGCCTCGCTTAGCCGCGCCCAGTTCGATGCGCTGGTGCTGGGCCTGCCCTGGCAGCGCCTGGCTGACGGCGGTGTCATCACCGTGGTCTGACTCTGAAGCGCTGACCGGCGCTTGCCAATTGGGGCATGCGCCAATGGTGCGCACATTCCAGTGCTGGCACAGTGGATGCCCATGGTGGTCGAGCCTCAATCCCTGCAGAGCCTGAGCGCAGAAGAGCTGCGTGAGCTGACCACGCGCCTCATGACGCAGCTGCGCCACCAGAGCGCGTTGCTGGACAAACTCACGCACGAGAACGCGCTCTTGAAGCGCATGAAATTCGCCGCCCAGTCCGAACGCTTCAACCCCGAGCAGAAGAGCCTGCTCGAAGACGAGATCGAGGCCGATCTGGCGGCCGTGGCCACGGAGATCGATGCGCTGCAGGAAGCGCAGGCACCCGCCAAGGTTGAAGAGAAGAAGGTTCCCAAGCGCGCGCCGCTGCCAGCCAACCTGCCGCGGCGCGAGATCCGCCACGAGCCCGACTCGACCACCTGTGCCTGCGGTTGCCAGATGAAGCGCGTGGGCGAGGACGTGGCCGAGAAGCTGGACTATGTGCCTGGCGTCTTCAGCGTCGAGCGCCACATCCGTGGCAAGTGGGCTTGTGCGAAGTGCGAGACGCTCACCCAAGTCCCCGTCGATCCGCACATCATCGACAAGGGCATCCCCACCACCGGGCTGCTGGCGCAGGTGCTGGTGGCCAAGTACGCGGATCACCTTCCGCTGTACCGCCAGGAAGCGATCTTTGGTCGAGCTGGTCTCGCGATCCCGCGTTCCACGCTCGCTCAGTGGGTGGGCGCCTGTGGCGTGCAGTTGCAGCCACTGGTGGATGCCATGAGAAACGAGCTGCTGCAGCACCGCGTGCTGCATGCCGATGAGACGCCGGTGTCCATGCTCAAGCCGGGCAACGGAAAGACGCACCGGGCCTACCTCTGGGCCTATGCCACGGGTGCCTTCGAGAACACCAAGGTGGTCGTCTACGACTTCTGCGAATCACGCTCGGGCGAACACGCCCGGCGCTTCCTGGGTGACTGGAGAGGCAGCCTCACCTGTGACGACTTCAGCGGCTACAAGGCCTTGATCGCCAGTGGGGTGACCGAGGTCGGCTGCCTGGCGCACGCGCGGCGCAAGTTCTTCGATCTGCACGCGGCCAATCAAAGCCAGATCGCCGAGTTCGCGCTGCAGCAGTTCGCGCGGGTCTACGAGATCGAGCGCGAGGTCAAGGCGCTCAGTGCCGAGCAGCGCCAAGCCATCCGGCAACTACAAACGAAGCCGCTGCTCGATGCCTTGCACCAGTGGATGCTGCTGCAACGTCAGAAGGTGCCTGAGGGAACAGCTAGCGCCAAGGCGCTGGACTACAGTTTGCGGCGCTGGGAGGCACTGACCCGGTTCGCGGATGACGGGCAACTGCCCGTGGACAACAACTGGATCGAGAACCAGATCCGGCCCATTGCCATTGGCCGTAACAACTGGCTCTTCGCTGGCAGCCTGCGCGCTGGCCAGCGGGCGGCAGCCGTCATGAGCCTGATCCAGTCAGCGCGAATGAATGGCCACGACCCGTATGCCTACCTGCGCGATGTGATGGCACGCCTGCCTATGCAGCGCGCCAGCCAGATCGGCGAGCTGCTGCCACATCGCTGGCAGCCAGCCTGACAAAGCAATCTCAAAAACACGACCGCGCCATGCGGTCAAGATGGGATGGCCGCGCGCTTACGGAGCGCCTGCGCGCCATGATCCGTGAGCGTCTTCCTCATTCGAACCGGATGCGTTCAACCTCGGCAGCGCTGACTTCATCGGTGCGTCGGTCGTAGACCTTCGTCGTGACCGGGCTGGCGTGGCCAGCGAGCTGCTGCGCAATCTCTAAGGAGCCGCCGTTCTTCAGGTAGGCCGTGATGCCGGTGGCACGCATGCTGTGGTTGGTCACCTTACCTCGAAGAAACCAACCCTAATCACGGCTACATCGAGACACAGTTCAGGCTCATGCCTCACTAGCGTGTTGATTCATTTCCAAAACTGGGCCAATTTGGGACGCATTCACGTTGAAATTTGAGCCACGTTGCGGCTCTATCCTGCTGAATTTTTCAGCACGGGGGAGCAGGAGTGATCAACGTGAGCACATTGAGCAAGTTGCGCCGCCTCGTGCTGAGGCAGGACGTGTCAGTGCGCGAGGCCAGCCGGCGGCTGGGCATCTCGCGCAACACAGCCACCAAGTGGCTCAAAGAGGGTCAGATGGCCGAGCCCCGGTACCCGCAGCGGGTGGCGGGGGCGAGCATTCTGGACCCTTACAGGGAGCAGTTGAGCCAGTGGCTCAAGGCCGATAGCCACCGCAGCAAACGCGAGCGGCGCGGGATCAAGGCGATGTTTGAAGCGCTGCGCGCGCAGGGGTATGGCGGCAGCCGAGGGCCGGTGTACACCTTTGCCAAGCGCTGGCAGCAAGAGCAAGGCAACGCGGCACGCGGCGCGGGGTTTGTGCCGCTGAGTTTCGAGCTGGGAGAGGCGTTCCAGTTCGACTGGAGCTGCGAGTACCTCTTCATTGGCGGGCTGCGCCGGCGCCTGGAGGTGGCACACACCAAGCTGGCTGCCAGCCGCGCCTTCTGCCTGGTGGCGTACTACAGCCAAGCGCACGAGATGCTGTTCGATGCGCATGCCCGCGCCTTTGCTCTCTTCGGTGGCGTGCCCCGGCGGGGCATTTACGACAACATGAAGACCGCTGTGGACAAGGTCGGCCAGGGCAAGCAGCGCAGCGTCAATGCGCGTTTCGAGGCCATGACCGGGCACTACCTGTTCGAGCCGGAGTTCTGCAACCGCGCCGCCGGCTGGGAGAAGGGGGTTGTGGAGAAGAACGTGCAGGATCGACGCAAGGACATCTGGCGCGAAGCCAGTGAGCGGCGTTGGGGGACGCTGAGCGAGCTCAACAACTGGCTGGAACAGGCGTGTGTGAAGGCCTGGAGTGAGATGACCCACCCCGAATGGGCGCAGCTCACGCTGGCCGACGTCTGGCAGGACGAACGTGCTCGCCTCATGCCCAACCCGCGTGCCTTTGATGGCTATGTGGAGCAGCCGGTGCGGGTATCAGCCACGTCGCTGATCCACTTCCAGCGCAACCGCTACAGCGTGCCGTGTGAATGGATTCACGCGGTGGTCAGCCTGAGGGCCTACCCGGATAGCCTGCTGATAGTCGGGCCTGACGGGCGCCAGGTGCACCTGGCGCGCAGTTTCGAGCGCGATCAAACGCTCTACGACTGGATGCACTACATCGCGCTCATCGAACGCAAGCCAGGCGCGCTGCGCAACGGCGCGCCCTTCAAGACCATGCCCGAGCCGCTGCAGGAGCTGCAGCGCCAGCTGCTGCGCCACAACGGGGGCGACAGGGTGATGGCGCAGGTGCTCATGGGGGTGAGCCTGCACGGGCTGGAGGCCGTGCTGGTGGCCGTGGAGCTGGCGCTACAGTCCGGCCGGGTGAGTGCCGAGCACGTGCTCAACGTGCTCTCACGCCTGAAGGAGCAGCGCACCCCTGAGTCGCCGGTGGCCACCCTGCTCACGCTCAACACCCCGCCACTGGCCAACCTGCAGCGCTACGACGCACTACGCCACGCCCACCCCGAGGCAACATCGGAGTCCGGCCATGCATGACGTCATTGATGCCCTCAAGGCGTTGGGCCTGCACGGCATGGCCAGTGCCTGGCCTGAGGTGCTGGGCACCGCCCGCATGAAGTCGCTCGATCATGAAGCTGTGTTGCACCAGCTCATCAAGGCCGAGACCGCGCAGCGCGAGGTGCGCTCCATGGCCTACCAGATGCGCGTGGCGCGATTCCCCTCCCACCGCGATCTTGCCGGCTTTGACTTTGCCCACGCGCAACTCGATGAAGCGCTAGTGCGGCAACTGCACACACTTCGTTTCCTGGAGTCGGCGCACAACGTGGTGCTGGTCGGTGGCCCCGGCACAGGAAAGACGCATCTGGCCACGAGCCTAGGGATCGAGGCCATCCGCATGCATGGCAAGCGGGTGCGCTTCTTCTCCACCGTGGAGCTGGTCAATGCCCTGGAGTTGGAGAAGGCGCAGAACAAGACCGGTCAACTGGCGCACCGTCTGATGTACGTCGATCTGGTGATCCTGGATGAACTGGGCTACTTGCCGTTCACGCAGTCGGGTGGTGCCATGCTGTTCCACCTGCTCTCCAAGCTGTACGAGCGAACAAGCGTGGTGATCACCACCAACCTCACCTTCTCGGAATGGAGCAGCGTCTTTGGCGACGCCAAGATGACCACCGCTTTGCTCGACCGTCTCACGCACCACTGCCACATCGTGGAGACGGGCAATGAGAGCTGGCGATTCAAGCACTCCAGTGCCGCTGGCGCGGCACCACCCAAGCAACGCACCAAAACTCAGAAAGGAGATCGAAAAACAGCAGACCCTATAGACTTATCCACAACCGAATAGCCAGAAAGTCCATCAAACCAGTGGCTCAATATTCGACGTGATCACTGGCTCAGTTGTGCTGATGAATCAACAGTCGGATCGCTCTGCTCGATCAGGGCAAACAGATCCCGCAGCACCGACGGCGTTTCGGCCAGCATTGACGGGTTGTGTTCGGGGTCCGCAATCTGGTCCAGGTGCGAGAAGGCGTTCAAGAACCGCAGGATGCGCGTCTTGGCGGCGCTGTCGTGGTCGATGGCATCGAGCTGCTTGTAGAGGTCACCGGTCAGGTGAGGAACCCGGAAAGCGAGAAACGCTTCAAGCAGGCGCCGGGCCATGTTTGGCAGCGCGTAGTACGCCTCCAGCGTCGGTGCGTCTGCCTTCTTGGACTCTTCCTGGAGGCGCTTGAACAGGTAGTGGTACTCCGACTCGTAGCCCTTGAGCAGCGGATCCAGCTCGGAGAGCCTCGCGCCGCGCACGCCGCCCTTGATCTCCGTGGACAGCATGTAGAACCGCGCGGGGTGGAGCGCGGCATCCTTCTTGTTCTGCTGCGGCAGTTTGTCGAACCAGAGCCGGACCTGACGGAAGAACGTGAAGTTGTGGGTCAGCACAAACAGCTGGCCCGCCGCCGCCGTTCTGGCCTTCATGTAGCCGAACGCGCTGAAAAGAGAGTTCGCGTCGAGACTGGAAACCGGGTCATCAATGACGACGATGCCCCTCTCCAGATCGAAATCGGTGGCCTTCAGTGACTTCAAGAAGTACAGGAATGCGATGGACGTGCGCTCACCATCGCTCAGGTACAGGGCGGGCTGGTCGCCGCGCATGATCTTGTAGCCGTTCTGCTCGACATCGAAACGCAGTTCGTCGCGCCCGAGATACGAGGCCAGTTCCTTGTTCAGCTCCTCGGCGGGGCGCCGGTGTTGGCGCACCTGTTGCTCAAGCTCGGCGATCCGCCTTTTGAGGTCGTTGGCGGTGTCCGTCGCCGTCTTCAGATCGGCTGTGGCGTTGGAGAGCGCGGCGGACTTCGTCTTCCAATCGGGCAGGGCGCGGAGCAGCTCATCGCGGGCCAGCGCCTTCCTTGCGTTGGTGACAATGGCCTCGAAGTTCGAGGTTTGCCGGTTGTGCTCGGTTATCAGCTCGCTGAGTCTCGCAAACGCGGTCTGCCCGAGCGCTGTACCGACGACCGCCATTCCGGCGTACAGCCCGCGGAAGAGCGTTTCCCACCTGCTCGCCGGTACCTCATCGGGTTTGTGGCTGCTGATGAACTGCATAAGCTCCATGCTCTTGAACGGCTCATCCCGCTTGGCGTGCAGGGCCCGCAGCAGGACATCCAGCGCCGATGACATCATGCTCGCATGGCCGTTGAGGGACTTGAGCGCCTCCTCGTAGGCGGTGCGCAGGTTGCCGTACAAGGCCTCCTTGGGCGGGATCTCCAGCGATTTCTGAAACGCTTGGGCCTTCTGGACCTCGTCGATCAACTGGTCAAGCACTGACTGGAATCGCTTGAACTCGTCGTTGAAGTGGTCTTCCAACTGCTGGACGCGCTCGGGCTTCAAGGGGCCTCCGCAGAATTCGCAGGTGTCGGTCGCGTTGTCCCCGCTATGCAGCGCCAGGCCGGAGCCCACCCAGGTGGCAAGTGCTGGGTTGGTTGTCAGCCGTTCCACTACTTTGGACACGACGGAGCGCTCGAGGGCCGCTCGCGTCTTGTTGGTCAGATCGACAAGATCGGGAAAACCCACCGATGGCTCATCGACGGGGTCCATGATCGAGCTGTTCCTCGCGGCGAGATACTTCTTGCGGTCCGCCTCTGACAGCTTGGTTGGCGCGAGGGTGGCCTGAACGAGGTTCGCAATGTCCGCCTTGAAGTTGGCGGCGTTGTAGTTGTTGTACGGGCCACCGCCGGCGACCGTCAGCAGGTTCTTGATGCCCTTGGCTTCTTCGGAGCAGAACGACTCGTAAGCCGTGCTGGCGGTGGCCTCATCCTCACGATGCTTTACCGCCTGCGCTAGCGCCTTGTTCAGGTGAATCGCGAGCTGTTCGATCTGCTTTTGCTTGTCGACGCTGTCCTCCCCAAGGAAGAACACGGGCGGGAGCTGCTGGCCACCCGACTCGAAGATGCTGCGGTCGACGGTATCCCGATTGAAGACGCGCAAGGCGGGTAGTGGCGCGGAGCCGAAGTCAGCACCGTTGACGACCGCTTGGTCGACGAGCACCTGAACCTGGCCATCGGAGAGCGGCTGCTTGCGCTGGAGGTGCCGGAAGATGGTGGACAGGGAAGTCTTGCCCGCGCCGTTCCATCCGTAGATGACGTTGTAGCGGCTGAAGTCATGAAGGCCCGTCGCGGGCCAGCTGAAGTCCCGAAAGATGCGATAGCTGTGGGCCTTCACAAGGCGTGCAATCCTCATCCAATCTCCCTGGTTTCTCTGACTCGTGCAGGGGGCGCCTCGCGCTGGGAACGCTCACCTGCATCGGAGCCATTCCATGACGGCTTGGCACGTTATGTCATCTTCGTGAGCACCTTCGGTCAATCGTCCTCGGCTCCATCGAATTCAAAGGCCGAGAAGTCACTTGCAATTATTGCCTTCTCAAGATGGCCGTCCACGTCAGGCGGTTGTTTGAAGCGCATCGTTCTCATGTCGATCAAGTCCGCGACCGAGCTGTCTTTGAGGTTCTTCGGCACCACGATAGATGTCTTGGCTTCGCCATACAGGTTCGCCGCCGTGACGACGGCATCAATGCGAAATTCATCCGCGTGCGGGTCTGCCCGACCCTGGTGGCCAACCGCGTCGAGCCGGCGCTGGCCGAGCGGCTGGAGCGCTGGGAGGTGCCGTACACGCGCGTCGTGCAGAGCACGCTGCTGCGCGACCTGATGTCGTGGGTGGTGCCCGCGCTCGTGTTCTTCGGTCTCTGGATCTTCCTGATGCGCCGCTTCGCCGACAAGCAGGGCATGGGCGGCTTCATGTCGATCGGCAAGAGCAAGGCCAAGGTCTACATCCAGACCGACACCGGCGTGACCTTCGCCGACGTGGCCGGCGTCGACGAGGCGCGCCAGGAGCTCGAGGAAGTGGTCGACTTCCTGCGCCACCCGCAGGAGTACGGGCGGCTGGGCGCGCACATTCCCAAGGGCGTGCTGCTGGTCGGCCCGCCGGGCACCGGCAAGACGCTGCTGGCCAAGGCGGTGGCCGGCGAGGCCAAGGTGCCCTTCTTCTCGATCTCGGGCAGCGAGTTCGTCGAGATGTTCGTCGGCGTCGGCGCAGCGCGCGTGCGCGACCTGTTCGAGCAGGCGCGCGCCAAGGCGCCGGCCATCATCTTCATCGACGAACTCGACGCGCTCGGCCGCGCGCGCGGCGCCTTCCCGGGCATGGGCGGCCACGACGAGAAGGAGCAGACGCTCAACCAGCTGCTGGTCGAGATGGACGGCTTCGACGCCTCGGTCGGACTCATCATCCTCGCGGCGACGAACCGGCCCGAGATCCTCGACCCCGCGCTGCTGCGCGCCGGGCGCTTCGACCGCCAGGTGCTGGTCGACCGGCCCGACAAGAAGGGCCGCCTGGACATCCTGCGCGTGCACGTGCGCAAGGTGAAGCTGGACCCGGCGCTGCACCTGGACGAGGTGGCCGCGCTGACGCCCGGCTTCACCGGCGCCGACCTGGCCAACCTGGTCAACGAGGCGACGCTCGCCGCCACGCGGCGCAAGGCCGAGCAGGTGACGCTGGCGGACTTCACCATCGCCGTCGAACGCATCGTGGCCGGCCTGGAGAGGCGCAACCGCGTGCTCAACCCCGAGGAGCGCAAGACGGTGGCCTACCACGAGATGGGCCACGCGCTGGTGGCGCTGGCGCTGCCGGGCAGCGACGCGGTGCACAAGGTGTCGATCATCCCGCGCGGCATCGGCGCGCTCGGCTACACCATCCAGCGCCCGACCGAAGACCGCTACCTGATGACGCGCAAGGAACTCGAACGCAAGATCGCCGTGCTGCTGGGCGGACGCGCGGCCGAGCTGCTGGTGTTCGGCGAGCTGTCCACCGGTGCCTCCGACGACCTGGCCAAGGCCACCGACATCGCGCGCGACATGGTCAGCCGCTACGGCATGGACGAGGGTCTGGGCTACGTCGCGCTGGAGGCGCAGCGTTCGACGATGCTGGACCTGCCGGCCGCGTTCGGGCAGGGCGGGCCGGCGCTGTCGGAGCAGACGCGCCAGCGCATCGACGAGGCGATCCGCGGCATCGTGATGGGCGCCTTCGACCGCGCCACGGCCATCCTCGCCACCAACCGCGAGGTGCTCGAGCGCGGCGCGCAGGCCCTGCTGGCGCAGGAGACGCTGGACGAGCCGGCGATCCGCACGCTGACCGCCGACCTGCGGCACGCGTAGCGCTGTCGAGCCTTCGCCGCGCGAAGTCGGGCCGTCATGGCGCACCTGACGCAGATCCTGCTGTTGCTGGCCGTGGCGGTGGCGGTGGTGCTCGCCTGCCAGCGGCTGCAGGTGCCCACCGCTCTGGGCTACCTGCTGGTCGGCGTGATTCTCGGGCCGCACACCGCCGGGCCGACGGTGAACGTGCCCGAGTTCGCGGCGCTGGCCGAATTCGGCGTCGTGTTCCTGCTGTTCACGATCGGCCTGAACTTCTCGCTGCCGCAGCTGCAGGCGCTGCGCCACCAGGTGCTGGGCCTGGGCACGGGCCAAGTCGCCTTCACCACCGCGGCAGTGGGGCTGGCGGGCTGGCTCGCCGGCGTGCCCGCGGCCGCGGCCTTTGTGCTCGGGGCGGTGTTCGCGCAATCGTCGACGACCATCATCGCCAGCCTGTTGAAGGAGCGCGGTGAGGACAACGCGCCGCGCGGCCGCCTGGGCCTGGCGATGTCGGTGTTCCAGGACGTCACCGCCGTGCCCTTCCTCGTCGTCATCCCGGTGCTGGGCGCTGCGACGGCGGCCGACGTGCTGGCCGCTGAACTGGCCTGGGCGCTGGCCAAGGCGCTGCTGGCCTTTGCCCTGGTCTTCATCGCCGGCCGGCTGCTGCTGCGCCGCCTGATCCACCATGTGGCCGAGGGCCGCTCGGCGGAGATGTTCACGCTGACCGTGCTGCTGATCGCGTTGCTGGCGGCCTGGGCCACGCAGGGATTCGGGCTGTCGCTGGCCTTCGGCGGCTTCCTGGCGGGCATGATCCTCGGCGAGACCGAGTTCCGGCATCAGGTCGAGGCCTCGATGCGGCCCTTCCGCGACGTGCTGCTGGGCCTGTTCTTCGTCGGCATCGGCATGCGTTTCGACCCGTCGGCGGCCTGGCCCGTGCTGCACTGGGCGTTGCTGGGGGCGGCGGTGATCCTGGCGAGCAAGCTGCTGATCGTTGCGACCATGGTGCGCCGCGCCGGGCTGCCGCTTCAGCAGGCCTGGCGCACCGCGCTGCTGCTGGCCGTTGGCGGCGAGTTCGGCCTCGCGCTGGTGGCCATCGCGCTCGATGCGCAGGTCGTCGATGCGCGCCTGGGGCAGATCGCCATCAGCGCGGTGCTGTTGTCGATGGTGGCCGGTGCGCTGCTGATCCGCTTCAACGGCGCCATCGCCGCACGGCTGGCCGCAACGGCCGGGCCGCACCCAGAGCTGCCAGGCGGGGACGCGCTGCAGGCCGCCGCAGGCAGGCCCGGGCAGGTGGTGATTGGCGGCTACGGGCGGGTCGGCCACACCATTGCCGTGCTGCTGCAGGCGCGCGGCGTGCCCTTCGTCGCGCTCGACACCGACCCGAAGCGGGTCGCGCAGGGCCGCGCCGACGGGCACGCGGTGTCCTACGGCGACATCGCCGACCCCGAGCTGCTGGCGGCAATCCACGTCGAGCGGGCGGCGCTGGTGCTGCTGGCGGTCGACGACGCGGGAACGGCGCTGAAGGCCGTCACGCTGCTGCGCAGGGCCTGCCCGCAGGTGCCGGTGATTGCCCGGGCGCGCAATCTCGACGACAGCGCCGCGCTGATCGCGGCGGGCGCAGCGCATGCGCATCCCGAGGCGATCGAGGCCAGTCTGCGCCTGGGCGCCGCGGCGCTGCAGATGCTCCAGGTGCCCGCCGAAGAGGTCGAGCAACTGGTCCAAGGGGTGCGCGACTGGGATTACCGCCCGGTGGTCGATGCCGGGGAAGAGCGCGACGCAGGGCCACCGGCTGCGCGCTGACGCCCGACAAGGCCGGCAAAGATCGGTACCGCTATGCTGACTTGCTGCAGGAGAAACCGATGAACAGCCTGACCCACATCCTTGCCCCGACCGACTTCTCCGGCCCGTCGCGGCATGCCGTCGAGCGCGCGGCGCGTCTGGCGCGCGAGCACGGCGCACGCCTGCACCTGCTGCACGTGGTGCACGCCGGTGCGCTCGAACGCCTGCGCGCCCTGCTGGGCGCCGACGCGGCGGTGGAGCCCGAGCTGATCCTCGATGCCAACCGCCAGCTCGAGGCGCTTGCCGCCGACCTCGGCGGCGCGCACGGCCCCGGCATCCAGACCGGCCTGCGCAAGGGCTCGGTGCTGACCGAGGTCGATGCGCAGGCCGACACGATCGGCGCCGAGCTGGTGGTCCTCGGGGCGCGCGGCGCGGGCTTCGTGCGGCGCATCGCGCTGGGCACGACCGCCGAACGGCTGCTGCGCACGACGCGCCGCCCGCTGCTCGTCGTCAAGCAGAAAGCGCACGAGCCGTACCGCCGCGTGCTTGTGCCGGTGGACTTCTCGGCCTCGTCGGTGGCGGCGATCACGCTGGCGCGGCGCGTCGCGCCCGGTGCGTTGGTCGTGCTGCTGCACGCCTACGAAGTGCCGTTCGAGACCCGCATGCGCATGGCCGGCGTCGACACGCAGCGCATCGAGCAGTACCGCGCGCAGGCGAAGCAATCCGCTCACCAGCGGCTGCACGAGGCGGCGGCCGCGGCCGGCCTGCGGCCCGGACAGTGGCGGCCTTGTCTGCTCATGCAGGATCCGTCGCTCGCCATCGTCGAGCAGGAGCAGGAGGCCGACTGCGACCTCATCGTCATCGGCAAGCATGGCGCCGGCATGGTCGAGGACTTCCTGCTCGGCAGCGTCACCAAGCACGTGCTCGCGGAATCGGCCGGCGACGTGCTGGTGTCCACCGCACGCACGGCGTGACGGCGCTGGCGGGGCCGGCGCTGCGCTCGCTGCTCGGCGTGCCGTGGTCGGTGCTGCTGGCCGCCGGCGTGTTTGCCGCCGCGCCGCCGCCCGACGGGCTGCGCACCGGGCTGGCCCTGTTCGCCCTGATCGGGTCGCTGTGGGTGACGCAGGCGCTGCACCTGAGCGTCACCGCGCTGCTGGTGCCGCTGCTGGCGGTGCTGGGCGGCGTGCTCACCGTCCCGGCGGCGCTGGCACCGTTCGCTCATCCGGTGATCTTCCTGTTCCTGGGTGGCTTCGCGCTGGCGGCGGCGCTGCAGCACCAGGGGCTGGACCGCGCGCTGGCCCAGCGCGTGTTGCGGCTGGCGCGCGGCGACCGCGCGCGGGCGGTGCTGCTGTTGTTCGTGCTGACGGCGCTGCTGTCGATGTGGATCAGCAATACCGCCACGGCGGCAATGATGGTGCCGCTGGCGCTGGGCCTGCTGCGCGGCTCGGAAGAAGCCGCCGGCGCGGCGGCCGACGCCGAGACGCCTGCCATCGGGCCGCGCGAGCAGGCCTTCGTGCTGCTGGGCGTGGCCTACGCTGCCAGCATCGGCGGCATCGGCACGCTGGTGGGCAGCCCGCCCAACGCCATCGCCGCCGCCGCGGCGGGCATCTCGTTCGCGCAGTGGCTGCGCATCGGCGTGCCGGCGGTGGCGCTGCTGCTGCCGCTGATGATCGGCGTGCTGCACCTCGTTCTGCGGCCGCGGCTGGGCGGGCGCGTGGCCTCGGCTTGCGAGCCGCTCGTGTGGACACGCGGGCGCCGCGTGACGGTGCTTGTCTTCGCGCTCACCGCGGCCGGCTGGGTGTTTGCCGCGCCGCTGGCGCGTGCGCTCGGCATCGGCGCCGACATCGACAGCGTGGTGGCCGTCGCCGCCGTCATCGCGCTGCTGAGCCTGGGCGCGATCGACTGGCCGCAGTTCGAGCGGCGCTCGCACTGGGACGTGCTGCTGCTGTTCGGCGGCGGGCTGGCGCTGGGCCGCGTGATGGAAGTCAGCGGCGGCAGCCGTTTCCTGGCCGACGCGCTGGTGCAGCAACTGCAAGGCGCTCCACCGTTGCTGGTGCTGCTGGGCGTGGTGGCTTTCGTCGTCTTCCTGACCGAGCTGGTCAGCAACACTGCGGTCGCGGCCCTGCTGGTGCCGGTGTTCATGGTCGTCGGCGACGCGCTCGGGCTGCCGGGTTCGATGCTGGCCGTGGCCATCGCGGTGGCCGCCTCCTGCGCCTTCATGCTGCCGGTGGCCACGCCGCCGAACGCGATCGTCTACGGCATGGGGCAAGTGCCGCAGGCGACGATGATGCGCTGCGGACTGGTGCTGAACCTGGTCTGCATCGGCGCCGTCGCGGCGACTGCGTACCTCGCATTCGGCTGAGCTGAGGGCAGAACGGTTCAGGCGGGCGTCTTCCGCGGCCGCAGCAGCACCGCCACCAGCGTGATCACCGTCAGCGGCAGCACGAACCCGGTCATCGCCAGCGTGTAGCTCCGCAGCGCGTCGTGCTGCTGGGCGGCAAGGATCAGGTAGGCCACGTAGGCGACGTAGTACAGCACGAAGACCGCGCCCTCCCAGCGGGCGATCTCGCGGCCGGTCAGGAACACCGGCACGCAGGCCAGCGCCACGGCCAGCATGACCCAGATGTCGAAGGCCAGCAGCGACGGCGCCACCGTCAGGCCGGTGCCGCCTGCCACCAGGCCGGAAAGTCCCAGGCAGCCCAGGATGTTGAAGGTGTTGCTGCCCACCACGTTGCCCACCGCGATGTCACGTTCGCCCTTGATGGCCGCGGTGATCGAGGTCGCCACCTCGGGCAGCGAGGTGCCGGCGGCGACGATCGTCAGGCCGATGACGAGGTCGCTGACGCCCAGGGCCTTGGCGAAGGTCACCGCAGCCTCGACCAGCCACTGCGAGCCCAGCACCAGCGCGCCGAGGCCGGCGAGCACAAGGCCGACCTGCACCAGGGGCGAACGGTCCCACGTCGCCTGCGCTGCCGGGGCGAGGGCGTCGGTGTACTCATCCTTTGCGGCCTGCGTCTCGCGGCGCGACTGCACGACCAGGAAGGCGGTGTAGAAAAGCAGCAGTCCGAGCAGCACGGCCCCGTCGAGCCACGTGATGCGGCCGTCCAGCCCGAGCAGCAGCAGCAGCAGCGACGCGCCGATCATGATCGGCACCTCCTGGCGGATGAGCTGGATGTTGACCACGAGCGGCGCGATCAGTGCGCTCGCGCCGAGGATGAACAGCACGTTGAAGATGTTGCTGCCGACGACGTTGCCGATGGCGATGTCCACGCGCCCGTCGAGCACCGCGCCGACCGAAACGGCCATCTCGGGCGCGCTGGTGCCGAAGGCGACCACCGTCAGGCCCACCACCAGCGGCGAGATGCCGAACGACAGCGCCAGCTTGGAGGCGCCGCGCACCAGCAGGTTGGCGCCGGCGATCAGGGCGAGCAGGCCGCCCGCGAACATCAGGAACTGCATGTTTCGATTCCCACTTGTTTGAAGTTGTTGTTCCGGCGGCCGACGCCAGCCTGCATCCCGCCACTATACCTGCGAGGCTCAGGCGGGCGGTGGCGTCGTCGAGGAGTCCGTCGCGGCGGCCCATTCGCGCCACAGCGCCAGCAGGATGGCGAGGATGACCGGGCCGACGAACAGGCCGATCAGGCCGAAGGCGGCCAAGCCGCCGAGCACGCCGAACAGCACGAGCAGGAAGGGGATGCGCGCGACGCCACTGATGACCAGCGGCCGCACCAGGTTGTCGATCCAGCTCACCGCGAGCGCGCCCCACAGCAGCAGCCCGACGCCGGCGGCGGTGTCGCCGCGGGCCAGCAGCCAGATGCCGATGGAGCCCCAGATCAGCGGTGCCCCGAAAGGGATCAGTGCCACCAGCGCCGTCGTCGCGCCCCAGAACACCGGCGCGGCGACGCCGGCCACCCAGTAGAGGGTCGGCAGGGATTCATGTAAAACTCAGCAGAAACAGACCTAAGTCCCTGTCACGGTGGGATTTTTTGTCATTTTCCTCCCGCCCACTTCGACATCCTTCACAGTAGCCAAATCGGGCTCGACCGGCATCGCAGTCAGCCGCTCCAGCATGCTGGCCACGACCTGCTCTTGCGCGGTGACGCTGGACCTGGCCGTCGCCAGCGCCAGTTCCAGCTGCTGCTTCGCGGTGAGCAACTCGTCGACCTTGGCCTGCAACTGCTCATTCGAAGTGCTGAGCTGCTGGACCGCTGCATCCTGCTCCACCAGGCGCCGACCCAACTCCTCTATACGCCTTTGCGCAAACCCCAGTTCATCCTTTAGCGGCCGCAGGCCCCGCGCCTCTTCCCTGACCTGATGCAAATCACCCTGGGCACGCGACAGATCGCCCAGCAGGCGCGCGTTATCCTGAAGGGCGTGCACGCCTTCCTGCTGCTTGGTAGTCAAGGTCTCGTTCACGGTGCGCACCTCGGCCTGCAGGTACTGCACCTGCTGCTCCTGCTTGCGCTGGTCCTGGTCGCGCTGCTCCTTGCTGGATTGCCGGAAATGCTCCAGCGCCTGGCGCGCATGTTGGTGCTTTTCTTCCAGGGATTGGCGATGGCGTTCTTCGGCCGCGAGCCGCTCCTGCAGGTCGACCACCTGCTGCGTGAGCTGCGTGCATTCCAGGGTCTTGTGGCTCAGCGCTTCGCTGGTTTTGCCGTGAGCGGTCTTTTCCTCGGCCAAGGAGCGCTGGGTGTGCTCCAGTTGCTGGCGGGTGGACTGCGCTTCGGTTTTCAGGGCCGCGGCGACTTGCTCGTGCTGCGCGAGCTGCTCGGCGTGCCGGGCCTGCGCCGCAGTGACCCGCTCCTCCGCTTCCTCGTTGACGCGCTCGGCCAGGCGGCCCACCAGATCCTGGATCGCCTCGCTGATGGCTACTCGGGTGCCGGTGGCCCCACCTTCCTCTTCCTCGATCTCCTTCAGGTAGCGATGGATTGTGCTCTTGGAGCCGGTACCCAGCTCTTCGCGCACCGCATCGATGGACGGGTTGCGCCCCGTGGCCCGCAATTTATCGCGTGCGCGCAGCACTTCAGATTTGTAGATCCCGGCTCTGGCCATGGCTTAACCTCTTTTTTCGTACTACGGTATGTACCATGATATTACATACTATTTTAGGACCTCATGAATTGAGGGGTTATCTACATCTCACATTGGGTAATGGGAGATTATCCAATGTGACGCCAGTTTTGCGCTGATCCGGCCTGCGCCCTGGTATGCGTGGGCGTAGATCGGCCCTTGTAGACGTTAGCGAAAAAATCAGCCCTGCGGCCCCCAGCCTGGCGACGTGGGTTGACGGAAATATGTCTAAATAGGCATAATCGAGGCGATGTCGAAGCAAACCCGCAAGCCCGTGAAATGGGTCAGTTCCGCCAAGCGCGACCTCGATGCGATGCCGGAGGATGTCAAAGACGTTTTTGGCCATGCCATCGACCTGGCGCAGGCCGGCGGCAAGCACCAGGATGCAAAGGTGATGACGGGTTTCGGTTCGGCCGGCGTGCTGGAGGTGGTCGAGGACCACCAGGGCGACACCTACCGGGCCGTCTACACCGTCAAGTTCGCTGGCTGGGTATATGTCCTGCACTGCTTCCAGAAGAAGTCCAAAAGCGGCATCGCCACGCCCAAGCCGGACTTGGATTTGATCAACACCCGTCTGAAGGCCGCGAAGCAGGATTTCGAGGTTTGGCAGGCACAGCAAGGAGCACGCAAATGAATGAACACACAAGCATCACCATCGAAGCAGGCAGTACCAACGTCTATGCCGACCTGGGTTACACCGACGCGGCCGAGATGCAGCGCAAGTCCCAGCTCGCCGGCGAGATTGCCCGTGCGATCAAGGCGCGCCGCCTGACGCAAGAGGATGCGGCGACGTTGCTGGGCATTGATCAGTCCAAGATCTCGCGCATCACGCGCGGCCAGTTCCGCGGCGTCAGCGAAGCCAAGCTGCTGGAGCTGGTGGCCAGGTTGGGCCACGACGTGAAGATCGTGGTCGGTCCGGTGCGGCGCCGCGCCGGCAAGATCGAACTGCAATTCGCTTGAAGCGGTGCTGTGACTCCAGTTTAGAACTGACCGGATAAGGGGGGAGACGTCACCCTGCATTGACGAGCGACCATGTCTAGCGCCCTAGGTTGCTCGATCCCCACCGATTCAACTGCTGCTGATCGCGAGCGGCCTCGGCCTCTATGGAGTCCTGGGGCAGTAGCTTGAGGCATTCCTTCAGGGGGAGAGGGTCTGGGCTCTCTTTAGCTGTCGCATCGGCATGAACTGGCTGACCCTGTCCACCCCACGCAAACCGGTTGAGGAACGTTGGCGGGTCAGGGAGGCAGTCGTCCCTGTAGATTGGCGGAATATCCGACACGAAGGGTGAGAACGAGATTGTCTTCTCAAAGATCAACGGCTTGCCAGTAGGAGTCGGTGGCAAAGGCGGCATGCTCCCGATGGCCTCGCGAGCTAGCTGTTCGGCAGATGCGGATGTGGTCCACAACGTCTCCAGCTTGGCCATGGATCCATTGGGAGCAATTTCAACCCGGAATCGGACCACGCCCTGGTCTGAACCTTCGAAGGCTGTGCCCATCATGCTGCGGACCTGTTGGCCCCAGGTGTAGCGGTAGCCCTTGCTGTTCTTGAGCGTGTACTTGGCAGCGAAGGCCCACTCTTCTGCGGTTGGTGCAGGGGGTGCCGTCATGGAGATGGGCTGGCGCTCTGAGGCAGGTGTTGCAGCAGTGCTGCTCTGGGTGACTTGGATATCGGTAGCGACGGACGATGATGGCGCTGGCGTCGCTGCCGGCTGAACCGTCTCAGGGGCGATCTTTTCAGGAGGGGCCTGTGAGAGCTTCACGAGGATGATTTTGGCCTCTGGCTGCGGTGCGTCCGGACGGTCGATGAACCTGAATGGATGGTCGCTGACCAGAACCAACGCCAGGGCATGCAGTGCCACTGACAGGAAAATTGCCAGGAGGATTTTGTCGCTATCGTGTTGCATGAAGGCTGTTCCTGCCTATTTATTGGCCCTGGATGCTCTGCTCGAGCGCCTCGAAGCTGCTCTTGACGGCAGACGTCATCAGCAAACTCGACTTGTCCTGCTTCGTTACCCCTTCAACCACGAACCAGTCGTCCAGTTCGGTGTGCGAAATCATCCCGTTGGACCTGCGGCCACTCTGCGCGATGTTCTCGCCGCCGAACCGGATCATGGGCGCCTTTGTGTCGGCAGGCATAAAGGACACTGGGTAGATTGGGATGGGCACTTTGTAGGTGTTGGCCAGTTCGGCGGCCACCTAGATGTTGTTGTTGCAGCAGACCCGGCTGGTCGTTGCTCACCAGCGTGAGCACCTTCCTGCCGTCGATGTCGAGGGGACCGGATGCGTTCTGCAGCGTCGACACTGCTAGCATTTAATTCATAAATGCGAATATACGGATTTTCGGTGCCTGTCGCCAGTTGATCCATAGCGCCTGGTCATTTATGCATGCCCATCCTATTCGCGCAAACAGCAGGCAGGTACTCAATCAGCCACTTCATCTGCGTGGCGTCGTACCAGTTTGCACTGTCCAGGACCGGCGTACCTGACGTAGGCGGTTCGCTTGGAGCGTGGGCGAACACCGTGTGGGAATCGGGCTCAGGTTCGTCTACCACCGTGGCCTCGACCTTCCTCGCGAGCACGGTTAGCACCGTCGTTCCACCGGCCAGGGCGCGAGACTCAATGTGCAGGCTGCATCCTCTCACTCCCGACGGTTGAACATGTCGATCCGGACTATTTCAAACAGCTACTGCATGTCCATGAAGAGTTTGTGCACATCACGATTGAGGTCAATCGAAACAAGGGTCCGGTCATCCCATCCCTGGTGATGCAGGCGTAGCCGCAACGATGGTGTCCACCAACCATTTATCGCGCGCCCGTTACACGGAGGAGAGAACCCGTGCGCGCATCGAATATGCCTACATCGATCACGATGCCTGGGCGACGTTCGTCATACACAGTTACTTCGATCTCTTGCCGGCGAGGCCCTGGTGAGAATACCCAACCACCTGGCTCAACCCGACCCGGTGACAGGCCGCACTTGAATGGCGGGGGCTGCTGTCCGGCGGGACGATTCGGGTACCAGACACGACACTCGCCCGGAGGCGGCAGATGCCCATTGGGAATTCGAGTTTGGCCCTGACGATGGAAGTGCGAGTTGCCATCTCGATGGTCGCGATAAGAACGTTCGGAGC
>NZ_CP159958.1:0-72339 GCF_042466645.1 Hydrogenophaga sp. ANAO-22
CGATCTGCCAGGGACCCAAGAGCAGCCAAGGCCCGACCTGCCAGCGGCCCAGGAGCCAAGAGGCCAGTGTCAACGCTCCAACTATTACCGGGACAAGCGCAAAGATCAGTATTTCTTGCAAGTTTCGCGAATTATTTGGTCGAGCCATCATGCCTTCCCGTTGTCCTTTGCCGGATTCTCCGGCACATCCTTCCGCTGGTTTTTGCTGTCCTGATTCTCGACATGGCAGCCGCACCCAGGGCCGCAACCGCTGCTCGCCTTGTTCATGGACTCCTTGAGGATGGTCCAAAGACCTTTTTTGCCTGATTTCACTTCGCTGTTTTTCTTTTCCATGATTGGTCCTCCTTCTGTTTGGGGCGTGAACAAGGCACTCCCAGCATTTGCCCCGATCCAGTCCGTCAGCTCGTCGCGGCCAGGATAGCGTCCTGCCAGGACTTGCTGTCCGTCCACCAGGATTAGTGGTAACCCGTCCTGACCGTTTTTTTCCAGAGAGGCCCTTACCGTCGCGTTGTCCGCGAAGGCTTGTGGCTGCTGCGCCAGATTGAAGCGCTCGATCTGCGCCCCGTTCTGCTTCGCCCAATTAACATCGGCAGCAAAATTGACGAGGGCTTGGTCAATATCCACCCCACACACGCCAGTGCTACAGCACAACGACGGGTCAAAGACTTCGATCTTATTCATTTAAAACCTCCATCAAGTATTGAAATGTATGTCAAATAAAAACTACTCTGAAAGCGTTCCGATCCGATCCAGTTCCACCTTCAACTGTGCTCGGTCATGCTCAAGCTGCGCCAGGGGTAGCGCGATGAACGCTTCAATGCGATGACGCAAAATCCGGTAAGCGTTCGTGAAGGCGGCTTCGATTTCCTCGTCGCTTCCCGTCGTATGAGCGGGGTCGTCAACGCCCCAATGCGCCCGCACTACCTGGCCAAGGTAAGCCGGACAGGTTTCTCCCGCGGCGTTCGAGCAGACAGTGATGACCACATCCGGGACCAGCGGCAAGTTCTCCCACGACTTGCTGCGCAGTCCATCTGTGGCGATGCCTTCACGCGCCAACAGCGCCAGAGAGCGCGGGTGAACAATCCCGGTCGGCTGACTACCTGCGCTCATCGCTTCCCACTCTGTGGGTGCCAGGTGGTTGAAGGTCGCCTCGGCCAGGATGGAACGGCAGGAGTTACCGGTGCAAAGAAAAAGAATTTTCATATCGTCGCTTTCGTTGGGGTGGGTGACAGAGGCGGCAATAGTTCCTCGACACATTTCGAGGTAGCACGCATGTCAATGCATTGCACGGGGTTGCCCGAACAGCATTCTTCGGTGAGGTACGCGATCAAATCCAGCATCAACGGGATATCCGCGCGGTAGCGCTGGAAGCGACCCTCCTGCTCTACTGTCACCAAGCGAGCTTGTGACAACGCCTTCAGGTGAAAGGAGAGGTTGGCCGGAGGCACGTCCAGCGCGCTGGCGATTTCGCCCGCTACCATGCCTTCCGGCCCCTTCTTGACTAGCAGTCTGAACACATCCAGACGCAGCCCCGATGAGAGGGATTCAAAAATTGATGTTGCGGTTTGCTTTTCCATATTAAGATACTACAACAACTATTTAAATGAAGTCAACCGAAGTGTGGTGCGTCCGGCTAGGCTATACCCTATCCTGATGTCAGGATAGGCCACACTGCAACGTCAGAATAGAGTTGGCTTTCACGTTTATTGACACCTGCGGCGAAAGGTCATAGATTTCTTCCTGACACTTTCGTGTTTGGAGGCACCATGCAGGGTCAACGCATCGGCTATGTCCGGGTCAGCAGCTTCGACCAGAACCCGGAACGGCAACTGGAGCATGTCGAAGTCGGCAGGGTATTCACCGACAAGGCGTCGGGCAAGGACACTCAGCGGCCTGAACTCGATTCGCTGCTGGCCTTCGTGCGCGAAGGCGACACCGTGGTGGTTCACAGCATGGATCGGCTGGCGCGCAACCTCGATGATTTGCGCCGCCTTGTGCAAAAGCTGACCAAACGCGGCGTGCGCATCGAGTTCGTCAAGGAGAGTCTGACCTTCACCGGTGAGGATTCGCCGATGGCGAACCTGATGCTGTCGGTGATGGGTGCGTTCGCCGAATTCGAGCGGGCCTTAATCCGCGAGCGGCAGCGAGAAGGCATCGCGCTCGCGAAGCAGCGCGGAGCCTATCGGGGCCGCAAGAAGGCATTGTCGCCCGAACAGGTCGCCGAGCTGCGGCAGCGGGCCGCAGCCGGCGAGCAGAAGGCGAAGCTGGCACGTGAATTTGGTGTCAGCCGGGAGACCCTGTATCAATACTTGAAATTGGATCAATAGCTATGCCTCGTCGTTCCATACTGTCCGCCGCCGAGCGGGAAAGCCTGCTGGCGTTGCCGGACACCAAGGACGAACTGATTCGACATTACACATTCAACGAAGCCGACCTCTCCATCATCCGGCAGCGGCGCGGGCCAGCCAACCGGCTGGGCTTCGCCGTGCAACTTTGCTACCTGCGCTTTCCCGGCATCATTCTTGGCGTCGATCAGCCGCCGTTCCAGCCGTTGTTGAAACTGGTCGCCGACCAACTCAAGGTCGGCGTCGAAAGCTGGGACGACTACGGGCAGCGGGAGCAGACCCGGCGCGAGCACCTGGTGGAGCTGCAAACGGTGTTCGGCTTCCAGCCCTTCACCATGAGCCACTACCGGCAGGCCGTACACACGCTGACCGAGCTGGCCATGCAGACCGACAAGGGCGTCGTGCTGGCTGATGCCTTGATCGAACATCTGCGGCGGCAGTCCATCATTCTGCCCGCGCTCAATGCCATCGAGCGCGCCAGCTCCGAGGCGATTACCCGAGCCAACCGTCGCATCTACGAAGCCCTGTCCGAACCGTTGTCGAACGGACACCGGCATCGTCTCGACGATTTGCTGAAACGCCGCGACAACGGCAAGACGACTTGGCTGGCCTGGCTGCGTCAGTCGCCCGCCAAACCGAATTCGCGCCACATGCTTGAACACATTGAGCGCCTGAAAGCCTGGCAGGCGCTCGACCTGCCTACCGGCATCGAGCGGCTGGTGCATCAGAATCGGCTGCTCAAGATCGCCCGCGAAGGCGGCCAGATGACGCCTGCCGACTTGGCCAAGTTCGAGCCGCAGCGCCGCTACGCCACCCTGGTGGCGCTGACCATCGAAGGCATGGCCACCGTCACCGACGAAATCATCGACCTGCACGACCGCATCCTGGGCAAGCTGTTCAACGCCGCCAAGAACAAGCATCA
This sequence comes from Hydrogenophaga sp. ANAO-22, assembly GCF_042466645.1. Lineage (NCBI taxonomy): Bacteria > Pseudomonadati > Pseudomonadota > Betaproteobacteria > Burkholderiales > Comamonadaceae > Hydrogenophaga > Hydrogenophaga sp. ANAO-22. The sequence goes on from NZ_CP159958.1 coordinate 3,268, forward strand.
GCAGCAGTTTCAGGCGTCCGGTAAGGCGATCAACGCCAAGGTGCGCCTGTACGGGCGCATCGGCCAGGTGTTAGCGGCGGTCAGTTTCCGCGTAAATCTGGTGTCGGCAAGCAGTCGGACGCGGTCATCCGCGGCAGTCAGCTGAATGCCTTGAACTTCCTTTGAGTTGAATGGGGGGTGCCCGTTCTGCAGGGCACTGAGGTGTGCCGGGGGGGCGTGCCTGCTGTGGCCGTGGGATGGCGGGAGTGAGCCAGCGCAGGGGTATGGCGCAGCGCTGGTCTTTTGCGTTACATATCGCCTACCTGTGTAAGAAGCAGGCGCGACAGTGACAGTAAATTTCCGGTAAACCCACTGTCGCGCCCCGAGACCCCCCGCTTTGGAGGGCGCCGTTGCCGCTGTCAGTATTTCACGAAGCGGGCGTGGCTGTCCAGCAGCGTGGGCCCACGCATGGGAATGGAGCGTCCATGCCCACTGCCCAGCCCGCGCCGTCACCACCGCCCAGACGCTTTGTGTGCGCCCTGTGCCGCTGCCCTGTGCTCATCTGCAGCCACTGCGACCGCGGCCAGCGCTACTGCAGCGCGGCCTGCTCGCACCAGGCCAGAAGTGGCGCCCAGCGCGCAGCCGGCAAACGCTACCAGGACAGCCGCAAGGGCCGTCACGCTCACGCCAGACGCCAGGGGCAATGGAGGGCGCGCCAGCAAACAGTGACGCATCAGGGTAGCCCACCACCGCCCTGCGCTGATGTACTCCCACCCGGCGAAACAACCGCTCTGATCCCGGACGCAAGTCAACGCTGCCAATGCCTCTTTTGCGGCCGTTCGGTCTCGAATTTTGTACGCCTGGACTATTTGCGTTGCCGCTTTCGTCGCCCATCGAAACCATCCGTATGGAGTACCGACTCACATGGCCATTTCACCTGAACTCACGGCGCAGATCCTGCGCTACCACCACGCCGAGCACTGGCCGGTGGGAACGATCTCGTCCCAGCTGGGCGTGCACCGCGAGACCGTCATGCGCGTGCTCACCCAGGCCGGCGCCGCCCCCATAGTGCCCGCACAACGCACCTCGGGCGTGAGCCCCTACCTGCCCTTTATTGAAGAGACCCTGAAGCAGTTCCCCAACCTCACGGCCAGCCGGTTGCACACCATGGTCGCCGAGCGCGGTTACGAGGGACGCCCCGACCACTTTCGCCACATCGTCGCCAGGCACCGTCCACGCCCCCCAGCACAGGCCTACTTGCGCCTGCGCACCTTGCCCGGTGAACAGGGGCAATGCGACTGGGGCCACTTCGGCCACATCCAGATCGGGCAAGCCAGGCGACCCCTGATGGCCTTTGTGATGGTCCTGTCCTGGTCCAGACGCATCTTCCTGCGCTTCTTCCTGGGCGCGCACATGGAGAACTTCCTGCGCGGCCACGTCCAGGCCTTTGAATCCTGGGAGTCCGTTCCCAGGGTCGTCTTGTACGACAACCTCAAGAGCGCGGTGCTCGAACGCAGGGGGCCGGCCATCCGCTTCAATCCCACCTTGCTGGCACTCTCGGCGCATTACCGCTTCGAGGCCAGGCCCGTGGCCCCGGCCCGGGGCAATGAGAAGGGACGCGTGGAGCGGGCCATCCGCTACATCCGCACGGCCTTCTTCGAGGGACGCACCTTTGACGGCCTCGACGATCTCAATGCCCAGGCCGATGCCTGGGTGAACGGGGCAGCCAGCGCTCGGCGCTGCCCCGAGGATTCCCAGCTGTCGGTGCAGCAGGCCTTTGACCAAGAGAAGGCGCACCTGATGGACATCCCGGTCACACCGTTTTGTTGCGATGAGATCCGCGGCGTGACAGCGGCCAAGACACCCTATGTTCGCTTTGACCTGAACGACTATTCCATCCCCCACACCCACGTACAGCGCAGCCTGAGCGTGCACGCCAGCCTGCATGAGGTGCGTATTCTGGACGGCCAGCAGGCACTGGCCACGCACCCGCGTTGCTGGGACAAGGCTCAGCAGATCGAGATCGAGGCCCATGTGCAGGAACTGGTGCAGCACAAGCGAGCCGCGCGAGCCCATCGCGACACGGACCGCCTGGTGCACGCGCTGCCTCAGGTGCAGGACTTGCTGACAGAGGCGGCCAAGCGGGGCGAGCCGCTGGGGCGCATCGCCCGTGAGTTGCAGGAACTCCTGGATGTGCATGGACGCACGCAGATGACGGCCGCCGTCGCCGATGCCATAAGCCGCGGTGTACCGCACCCCCATGCGGTTCGTCTGGCGCTGCAACACCAACGCCAACGCCAACGCCAGCGCCAGCAGCAAACCCCGCCACCGCTGGGCGTGGCCCTGTCCGCGCAGGTGCGCGCGCGCGACATCGCCGTGCGCCCCCACAGCCTGGACGGCTATGACCGTCTCACACAGGAGAGTGACGATGCCAGCAACTGATTCGGCCACACTCAAACACCGCGCCCAGGCGTTGCAACTGCACGGGGTGCTGGCCAACTGGAGTGCCTGCTGCACCGAACCCTGGGTGGGCACATTGCTGGACTGGGAAGAGCAGGAGAGAACCCGCCGATCCATGGAGCGGCGCCTGCACAGTGCGCGCATCGGGCGCTTCAAGCCCTTGGTGGATTACGACTGGCGCTGGCCCGAGCAGATTGACCAGGCCAGCGTGAGCGAGCTGATGACGCTGCAGTTCCTGCAAAACGCCAGCAACGCCATCCTGGTGGGGCCCTCCGGGGTCGGCAAGACCACGATCGCGCAGAACATTGCGCACCAGGCGGTGTTGCAGGGACACACCGTCGTGTTCACCACCGCGGGCAAGCTGCTGGGCGAGCTGGCCAGTCTGGACAGCGATTCGGCACTGCGCACCCGGCTGCGCCACTACGCCAGGCCAGAGCTCCTGGCCATTGATGAGGTCGGGTATCTGTCGTATTCCAGCCGCTATGCCGATCTGCTGTTCGAGTTGATCAGCCGGCGCCACGAGCACAAGAGCACGCTGATCACCACGAACAAATCGTTTGCCGAGTGGGGTGAAGTGTTCCCCAACGCGGCCTGCGTGGTCGCACTCGTGGACCGCCTGGTCCACCACGCCGAAATTGTCGGTATCAAGGGTCAGTCGTACCGGCACAAGGAGGCACAAGAACGCGCCAGGGCGCGCACCGCAAAGCGCAAACCGTCGAAGGAGGCGGCATGAAGCCGTGGCACCCGCCTTCAGGACTGCGCCGTGGGCTGCCCTTCACGGTGGACGACACCTGGACACCAGAGCAGGCCTTGGCGGTGATGGAGTTGCTTGATGATCTGCGTGATCGTGTCTGGACCCACTACGGCCGGGTCATCCAGAACCTGCTGCGCGAGCAGCGCGTGACCAGTGAATCGCTGGATGACTTTGACCCGGAGTTGCCGTTCTGAACAACGACGAATCTCCCACGCCAACAGCAAGGGCCCCTGACGGGGCCCTTGCTGTTGGTGGCGCACTCAGCACCGAAAGCCGCCACCAGAATCCGCCGCCACAAATGACCACCGGATTCCGTCACCATATTCCGCCACCATTTGCCGCCGCCAGATTTACGCGGGTTTAGACCGCCGCTAACATACGGACGTTGAAGGCTTCGTCAGGGCGCGAACCGCGCAGTCCAACCAGATCCGCGGGTTGCTGATCGAGTTCGGGCTGATCATTCCCCAAGGCATTCGTTACATTTACCAGCGCGTTCCCGATCTGATCGGGGCGCCAGCAACGAGTTGGGACGATTCAGAATGCTGATCGATCGCTTGCTGCAGCACCTGGGGTGATCGTCCTTTCCGTGCAAATTGATGCGCTTCGCGAAAAAAGTTCTTCAAAAACAAGCACTTGTGAATATCTGAATTTCCGGCGCGCCGTCCTTTGCGTGCAGATTGGTGCGCTTTGAGGGCTGCGGCTCCCTTTCATCAGATGTCGCCGCCAGCGTCCCACTGGGCTCAGTTGGGATTGACGGGCTATGCCTAAATTGGCATAATTACCACCAATGTCCCATCTGCCGCGCAAACCGCTCAAATGGGTCGGCTCGGCCAAGCGGGATCTGGACGGAATGCCCGAGGACGTCCAAGACGTGTTCGGCCATGCGATCGACCTGGCGCAAGCCGGCGGCAAGCACCCGGACGCCAAGGCGCTGAGCGGGTTCGGTTCCGCTGCGGTGTTGGAAGTGGTCGAGGATTTCCGGAGCGACACGTTCCGGGCGGTCTACACGGTCAAGTTCGCCGGCTGGGTCTATGTGCTGCACTGTTTTCAGAAGAAGTCCAAGACCGGCATCAAGACGCCGAAGGAGGACCTGGATCTGATCAAGGCACGCCTGAAGGCCGCGGCGCAGGATTTTGAAGCTTGGCAGGCAAAGCAAGGAGTAAAGCGATGACCCAGAACAGCCACATCACCATCGAAGAAGGCAGCACCAACGTCTACGCGGACCTGGGCTATGCCGACGCCGCGGAAATGCAGCGCAAGTCGCAACTCGCGGCCGAGATTGCCCGCGCCATCAAGGCGCGACGCCTGACGCAACAGGGAGCCGCCGAGCTGCTCGAAATCGACCAGTCTAAGATCTCCCGCATCACGCGCGGTCAGTTCCGTGGCGTCAGCGAGGCGAAGCTGCTGGAACTGGTGGCCAAACTGGGGCATGACGTGAAGATCGTGGTCGGTCCGGTACGGCGCCGCGCCGGCAAGATCGAACTGCAGTTCGCCTGACGCAGCCCAACTTCAAGACGGCCGAGCTGCGAACGCCTGGCCCATCTGCCGCGCCCGCTTAACCTCGTCGCCGTGCAGGTAGATTGAAGTCGTCGAAATCGACGCGTGCCGCAGGTTCGCGCACTGTCGTCAGTTCGGCGCCGCGTGCGAGCGCATGCGTGGCATGGGTATGGCGCATCCAGTGCGGGCTGGCACGCCGCAATTTCTCGGCCGTGGCCGGGCTGTCCTTCTCAATGACGTCGGCCACCCAGCCATCGTCGAGTGCCGCTGCGTCGTCGCTCATGATCTGATGGGCGTTCGCGCGCCGGGCCAACCGCCACGATCTCGATCAGCTCCAGCGCCGTCAGCGCCTGCAGCGATTCCTCCAGCGAGCGCGGCGGCCTGAATTGGCGCAGCTGCTCGAACCAGATGCCGGAGCCGCACATCATCAGCACATCGTGCAGGTAGCGCGACAAAGACCCGACCGTCTGCGCGCCGGATTCGACGACGTCCACGCAGGCCCGTCCCTTGTCGGTCAGACGGTCGCGCCGCGAGCCCAGGCTCAGGGTGTCGGCAGACAGCGTGGCATGGCCCATGACCTTGTCTCCTTCGACTGCTTCCACCGCGCAACCGATCTGGTGGCCGTTGCTGACGGCGGGTTGACTACCATGGTTCAGATTGGAGTGCTCGACCAGGATGCTGAGCGCGGGCGTTGCATGATCAGCCTCCGGTCACCGGCGGGAAGAAGGCCACTTCACAGCCATCGCTGAGTGCCGCTGCCTCGTCGCTCATGACTTGGTTGAGTGCCATCCGTACCGACTTGCCTCGTGCCAAAGCCTCTGCATAAGCGCCGCCGCGGCCCACGAGCTCGTCGCGCAAACCCGCAAGCGTCGACGCGGCTGTGGAGACGTTCTCCCCGCCCGTGCCGATGGCCTCTCGAATGGAGGCGAAGTATTTGATCGTCAGCTTCATGCTTGCATCTCCGGGTACACGTGACTTCCAGAAGCGCCGCCGTGCTTTTCCAACAGCCTGATTTGTGCGACGACCATGCCGCGATCGACCGCCTTGCACATGTCATAGATGGTCAGAAGCGCAACCTGTGCTGCCATCAAGGCTTCAATTTCCACGCCGGTGGGGCCAGTTGTTTCCGCGGTCGCGGAGCAGCTTACTGCCGGTGCCCGCCCGCCCGCTTCGGTCTCCACACGGAAATCAATCGCAACCCGCGTCAGCGCGATTGGATGACAAAGTGGAATAAGGTCGCTGGTTCTTTTCGCTGCCTGGATACCGGCGATGCGGGCGATCCCCAGCACGTCGCCTTTTGCCGCCGTACCCGCCTCTATGAGGGCCAGCGTGGCGGGCTGCATTTCTATTCGGCCGCAGGCGACAGCGCTGCGCCGCGTGTTTGGTTTGGTCCCAACATCAACCATGTGAGCTTGGCCTTCGCGGTCAAAATGGGTAAGCATATTCATTGAGGACAAGTGATCGGGTATTGCGAGGTGAAGGCTTCAGAGCAGTCGCTCATGTGGTGGTTGCGGTCGATCCTTGGGGATCACAAAGCCATATTGACCCATGATCGACTGAGCCTGCGGCGTTGCAATGTAGTCGTAGAAGGCGCGCACTGGCGCTGAGGCCTTCGTGGTCAGGACCATGCGTTGTCTTAGCGGCTGGTGCCAGCTTCCGGGGATCAGCGCGAATTTTCCTAATTGCGCTACGGCAGATGCCCGAGCCAGGGAAAGAGCGATGATCCCCCCCTGGGCCGAGCCCGAGGTCGCGAACTGCGCGGTCTGAGAGATGTTGTCGCCGAGGACCAACCTTGGGCGGATCGCGTCCCACAAGCCCGCATGCCGCAAGGCTTCCTGCGCGCGCCTTCCATAGGGAGCATGCTCAGGGTTGGCGATGGCGAATTTCCTGAGTCGACCGTCCTTGAGCGCGGCTGCCAGATCTCCCATCTCTGCGTCCGCTTTCAGGGAAGACCCGTGCGGAACGATGATGACGAGCCGCCCGAAACCGTAGATACGACCTCGATCCCTGGTTTTTCCAGCGTCAGCCAGCTTGAAGACGAAGTCTTCATCGGCCGACATGAACATCTCATACGGTGCGTCATGCAGCAACTGGGCGTAGAAGTTGCCCGAAGAGCCGAACACCAGGTTCACCTTGTGCCCGGTCTCGCGGCTGAACTGAGCGTGCACTTGGTCCAGCGCGAATTTCAGATCTGACGCAGCCGCCACGATGGGTATTGCCTGTGCGCGACCGGCAAGTGGCCAGGCGGCAAGCGCACCTAGGCCGCGCAGCGCGGTACGGCGGTTGAGAGTGCCCATCGCTCTACAGCATTGAATCGCCCCGGGTTCCCTAGACACTTCCGAGCCTCAAACCTGAGGCCCAATAGGAGGTGCCATGACAAAGCAGCCATACCCCGAAGAATTCAAGATCGAAGCGGTCAAGCAGATCACCGAACGCGGTCACAAGGTGGCCGACGTTTCGGCGCGGATCGGCGTGAGCCAGCACAGCCTGTACAAGTGGATCAAGGCGTACAGCACGCCCGCTGGTGAGCGCCAAGCGCAGGCGTCTCAGGCGGAGGAGCTGCGCCGGTTGCGCAGCGAGCTCAAGCGTGTGACGGAGGAGCGCGACATCCTAAAAAAGGCCGCAGCGTACTTTGCCAAGCAGTCCGGGTGAGGTACGCGTTCATCAAGCGCCACGAGCACGAATACAGCGTGCGACGCATGTGCAAGGTCATGCAGGTTCATCCAAGCGGCTACTACGCTTGGAAGACTGACCCGATGAGCACGCGCGCCCAGGACGACCAGCGCCTGTCGGGTCTGCTCAAGCACGCATGGCTGGAAAGCGGGGGCGTGTACGGCTATCGCAAACTCACGCTGGACATGCGCGACCTGGGCGAGACGTGCGGCAAGCATCGCGTAGCTCGCCTGCTCAAGCTCGAGGGGCTGCGCTCGCAGACGGGCTATCGGCGTCGTCCAAGCCCGCGTGGAGGCAAGCCCGCGGTCGTGGCGCCCAATCATCTGCAGCGCCAGTTCACCGTGGCCGAGCCCAATCAGTCCTGGGTGACCGACATCACCTACATCCGCACCCACGAAGGCTGGTTGTACCTTGCCGTCGTTGTCGACCTGTTCTCGCGCCAGGTGGTCGGATGGTCCATGGGCAGCCGCATCGATACCGGCTTGGTGCTCGATGCCTTGCTGATGGGCCTGTGGCGCCGTCGGCCCAAGAACGCCGTGACCGTGCACTCGGACCAAGGCAGTCAATTCACGGGCCATGAGTGGCAGGACTTCCTGCGCGCCCACAACATGGTGTCCAGCATGAGCCGCCGGGGCAACTGTCATGACAATGCGGTGGCGGAGAGTTTCTTCCAGTTGCTCAAACGCGAACGCATTCGACGCCGGATCTATCCAACCCGTGCCGACGCAAGAGCGGACGTCTTCAACTACATCGAGATGTTCTACAACGCAAAACGGCGTCACGGCACTGCCGGGGACATCTCCCCGATAGACTTCGAACATCGCCATTTCCAACGGCTCGGAAGTGTCTAGGGAACCCGGGGCGATTCACATCGCCTTCAGTTGCTTCGCAAATTCATCTGCCTTCTTCTTGCCGGCGAAGCTCGCAACCGTGTCCACACACACATCCCCATAAGCGCGCAACTGAGGCACCGTGGTACAGCGGCTGATTTCCTGAACAAGCTCTTGGCCGTCCGAGCCGAAGAGCCCGTTCACGAAGTCGGTCAGATACGTCTTGACACGAGTGAACTTCTCCGTGTCATGGCCGGACGTCGCGGCGCTGGTGTCCGGCGCTGCATGGGCAGCGATGTATCGCTGCGCCAGCAGCACCTCCAACGTAGCCACAGCATCGGCAGTCTGCCCGAGCGCAGCCTTGATGTCGGCCACGCGCCGGACACCATCTACCAGAATGAGCACCCGTCGCGAGCCGTGACTGAGGCCTTGGCCTTGATGGCTCAATTCGGCACGCCCGAAATCTGTTTTCTCGAGTATCAGATCGTCCGGCAGCATGAAGTTCGCCTTTCCGCTGGTTACTACAACCTACACAACGTCCTGCTAGCGCTCCCGCGGGAGTCAGGTCTTGAAAGCGGGCTTGACGAACTTGACGGGCCGGAACACATAGCGATTGATCGCCAGCACGAACAGGAGAAATACGATGGCGCCGGCGCCGACCGCGGCAAGCGCCATGTACAGGTACAGCCTGTACAACGGGGTGAGCAGCTCGTCCGCATCCTGTTCAACCACCAGGGTCCATTCGGAATCGTAGAACGGCATCGAGGCCCCGAGCTTGTCCTTGCCGTTGACGCCCTTGTAGAAACCCATGGCCTCGCGGCAGCCGGTCGTGCACTTGGCGTTCGTCGTGTAGGTGCCGTCCTTGCCGCATACGATCCCAAGGGCGGTGTCGGCCATGGTGGTTTTCCACGGCGTTTCGCTGCCTTGCTTCGTCAGCATGCCGTTGTGTATGGCGCGAGACTCGGTGATCAGGCGATTGCCGCGGTCCACCATGTAGAAGTCGCATGTCTTGCCCATCCCGGCAAGATAGAACGTTCCCATGCGCTTCTCCATGTTGCCGATCTCGCCGTTGACGATGAGCGTCAGCATCCTTGCGTCTGCGTTTGGATAAAACAATCCGACCGTCGTGGGCGGGCGACGCGAAGCTGATGACAGGCTCGTTCCTTAAGCTGATGAGATCTCGGTAGACCTCGGAGTAGCCACGCCGGGGATCCGCGGTCGGTCCCCCAGGCTCGGCCCTCGCGCAGCGAGGACGAGGAAACCTCGATGGTGCGTCCTTGACCACGTCGATGCAGTGGTAAACCCGCCAAGTGGGGACTTGGCGGCTTGCCCCCGTTGATTTGAGTCTTGAACGGGTGATCGCCCAGGGCGAATGTATCGTTCTCGATCACCGACTTGAAGTACTTGCGCAGCACTTCTTCGCCTGCGGACTTGGGCAGCTCGCCCAGGCTGGTGGCCATCTTCTAGTTCTGGCCCAGGAAACGGATCACGCCCTGCTGCTTGGCGTCCGCGAAGTTCATCAGCCCCCCGAGCTGGGTTTTCACCTGCAGCCAGTGGGTCTCGTACAAAACGTAAGCGATACAGGTGGGGAAGAAAATCGCCCCCATGATCATCGCATTTCTTGCTTGTTGAACCACATGATTTGTCGCCTGTTTTAATCAACTTCACCTGGCCAGCACGTTTCCAGCCCCTAACCGCCGATGTAACTCATCTCGACCCTCCGAACTTCATGTCCCTTGCCCGCCAAGGAGGCACGCAACTCGGAGTACCGGTCACCTCGTTGCTCCCACAAGTAGCGGATAGCCTGCGCAATCACTGCGTCGGACGCCGGCGGCTGGGTCGCGCTGCCACGCAGCAGCGAGCGAAGATCGTCTCCGTCCGCAGCGAACAGGCACGTATAGAGCTTCCCTTCCGTGGAAAGACGGGCTCTATTGCAGTCACCGCAGAAGGCCTGGGTGACGCTGTTGATCAACCCGATTTCTCCGAGCGCCGGGTCGTGCCTTCCGGTCTCGTCCGCATAACCCCAGCGCTGTGCCGTTTCGCCGACCGATGTTGCTGATAGCGGTACCAAGCGCATCTCGGAGCGGAGCAGATTGAGGACTTCTGTGCCTGGCAGTACTTCGTCCATGCGCCAGCCGTTCGTGGCGCCTACATCCATGTACTCGATGAAGCGCAGAGCCATACCGCTGCCGCGGAAATGACGGGCCATCGGCACGATTTCATGGTCGTTCGTTCCTTTCTTGACGACCATATTGATCTTGATCGGACCGAGGCCAGCCTCTTTGGCCACCTCTATGCCGCGCAGGACGTCGCCCACCGGGAAATCCACATCGTTCATGCGCCGGAACACCGCGTCGTCAAGGCCATCCAGGCTAACCGTCACCCGCTGAAGGCCGGCATCGCGCAACTGGCGCGCCTTGCGGGCCAGCAGCGACCCGTTTGTCGTCAAGGTGAGGTCTAACGGTCGGTTGTCCGTTGTGCGGAGCTCGGCCAGCTGCTCGATCAATGCCTCCAGGTTCTTGCGCAGCAGGGGCTCGCCCCCCGTCAGCCGAATCTTTCGGACGCCGTGCGACACGAAGGCACGTGCGAGCCGCGTTATCTCTTCGAAACTCAGGAGCGACGCATGCGGCAGATAGGAATGCTTTGCGTCAAAGATTTCCTTGGGCATGCAGTAACGGCACCGGAAGTTGCACCGATCCGTCACGCTGATCCGCAGGTCGCTCAGACTGCGGCCCCGCGCGTCGAGCAAGCGGCCGTCGGCGCGGCCCGGGCCCGTGGGCATCAACAAGCGTCGCGTGGCCAGCCGATGGTCGAAGAGAGGTATCACGCGCCGGGACATGATGGACCTGTTCTAGCTGCTACTGCGACTCAGGCTGGAGCGCGGATAGCGTGCTTGCAAAAGAGAACGGGGCCGGCCGCACGCGCCCGGGCTTTGCCTTTTCCACCGTGCCCAGGTTGACGCAGCACACCGCTTCCTCGCCCTGGCCAAGCGAGAGCAGGCTGCGCATGCGCGGCGATGTCATGGCCTGGCCGCTGGTGAGCCCGCTGCCGTAGCCCATGGCATGGGCGCCCAGCAGCAGGTTCTGAATGGCCGCGCCCATGGAAACCATCCGTTCCAGCACAGGTATGTTGGGCTCGCGTGGGCCCAGACAGGCGATGGCGACGAGCAGTACCGGAGCCCGGTGAGCCTTTTCTCGCGCTGACTCGATCTGCTCGAGTTTGGCGCCAGGGTCGCGGTCGATCAGCGCCAGCGCAAAAGCCTCTGCCAGCAGCGCACGTTTGGTCGCCGGCAACAGCACAAAGCGCCAGGGCGTCAACAATCCATGGTCGGGGGCAGCCGCAGCCAAGGCGAGAAGCGATTCCAACTGTGCCGCCGCTGGGCCAGGCTCGACCAGGCGCCGCGGGGAAACGTTGCGGCGGGATGTGATGAGCGTCTGCGCGAAGGCGAAGGAGTCTTCTGCAACGACGGTGGCGCCGGCATCGCCCAGATCGCGAAGTGGTCTGCGGGCCTCAGTTGTGTAAGGTACTGCGCGCATGGGACTTTGCCGGTTAGCAGGTCTACTTGCCTAAGCCCAAAATCCACATCGCCAGTACCTTGGCATCGGCGTCGCTGACGTTGGGCTGCGCCGGCATGGGGATCGTCCCCCACTTGCCCGTGCTGCCCTTCTTGATGTTGTCAGCCAGTGCCGCCTCAGCGTCCTTAGAGCCCTTGTATTTTTTGCCTACGTCCTGGTACGCCGGGCCAAGTACCCTTGTGGCCACTGCGTGGCACGTCATGCACTGGTTCTTCCGAGCTAGTTCCTGGTTCGCATAGGCCGGGCTTAGTGCAAGCAGGACAGTTGCGGTAACGCTCCACGGGATAATCGTTGTCCTCATGTAGATACTCTTGTAGATTGAATTGCGGAATGGGTGCCCGGAAGTGGCGCCCCCGAAAGATCAGGTTGATTGATTGCCAACTGGGCCCCGTGTTGCCAGATTGGGAACGTCCATGAACTTACTATTTCCATCTACCCCATGGCAATTTATGCAAAAAAAACTTGCTTTTTTTCCTTCTTGAATTGCCTGCGAACGCAAAGATTCGTCGTTAAGAATGGATGCGAGTTTGTTGCTCAATCTAATACTGTTGTGGTCGTCCGTCCGGGCATTTTTCTTCTGTTCGGGTTGAGGCGACAACCCATCTGCTGCCTGTACTAAAACCGGCAAAACCAAACTACAGAATGCAAAGGCAAGACACGCTGTCTGTTGCATCGCGCCCCTGATGTGTATAGGGGAAGAATACTGACAGTTTCCATCGAATAGTGTCATTGAAATTCCCCGGGTAGCTTCTCAGAGCTAGCGCGATTCAACCAACATGGTCGGCGGCGTTGTGTAAATCCGTATAAAAGATCATGCGAGATTGGGGCCTCGCCTCGATCCGCAAGTGACGAGACAAGTTCATACGTTAGAACGTCAAGTTAACCAACGGAAAATCGTGCACTTAGGCACGACGCACCTGCACCGCCACCATCGTGTCGAAGTTGCCGTTGATGGGACTCACGTCGGGCGCGCAGACGTAGTTGAATTCCTGCCCTATCTTCGGGAACAGCGCCGTCATGCCCACACTTCCAGCAATTACGCCGTCGTGCACGCGCGCGCGCGCCTTGCACTGCCCATACTTGGATCTCAGCACCACCCAGTCGCCGTCCTTGACGCCGCGGGCGCGTGCGTCGGTGGTATTCATTTCCAGATAGGCGTCCGGGGTGCGGCTGGAGACGGAGGGCTTATCCCAGTAGGTGTAGCCGGTGTTCCACAGCTCGTCCAAACGGAAGTCAAAGGCCATGAGAGGGTGCTCGGCATTGACTCCGGACCACTCGTAGCGATTAGGATCGAGTTTGCCCACCAGGGCCATCTCCTCCACATGGACCTTGTTGTCCTTGGTGAAGAAACGCTTGCCCAGCAGGGCCTCCATCTCGTCGCCGTAAAGCCGGGCCGGCGACTTGCCGTTCACATAGGGATAGCGCAGGCCATTCGTGCCGGCGGCCGTGAGTTTGTCCCAGCTCATGTCGCGCACGTCATCGCTCTTCGAGCGGATTTCGTCCCACACCGCCACCTCGTCTTTCCAGTCGAAGCCGGCGTAGCCCATCTTCTTCGCCACCTGAGCGACGATCCACCAGTCGGGTCGGGCTTGGCCGGGCGGATCCATGAACTTCTGTTGTAGCCGCACCCGCCGGGTGACGCTGGAGATGATGGTATCCGTCTCGCCCCAGGTGGCGGCCGGGAAGACCACGTCCGCATCTTGGTTCATCTCGGTGATGATGCGATCCTGGACGACGAAGAAAGTCTTGCCGATCAGCGGCCGGTGCCGGTTGAGATCGGGAACCTGTTTGTAGATGTTGCTACCGAAGGCCCACATGGCCTTGACCTTGCCGTCGCGCAGGCCCTTGAGGATGTCCAGGTTGTGCTCACGGCTGGCAGGCTCCTTGGGCCAGGCCCACGTGCCGCCTGGGTGGCCGCCGGCGCGGGAGGAGCAGGCGCCGGGCTTGCCCACGTTGCCCAGGACGATCCCCAGGCATGTGTATGCATGCTGGTTCTCGAAGGCCGCCATCTGATGCTGGATGCCCTTCTCGTGCAGTACCATGGTCTTGCCACGGTTGGCGATCATCAGATCGGCAGCGGCGCGGATCTTGGCGGCCGGCACGCCGGTCACCTTGGCCGCGTTTTCCGGCGAGAAGCGGTCCTCCATCGCTACCTTGCGCAACACGTCGAAGCCGCTCACCCATTTGTCCACGAAGGGTTTGTCCCAGGCATCGCGGCGCAGCACTTCCTGGATTAGCGCCGTGCCCAGCACGAAATCGGTGCCTGGGCGAATCATCAGGTGCAGGCCGCCGCGCTCCTCGGCATGGCGCGCCATGGCGGTTTGCCGGGGATCCACCACGATCTGCTTCGCGCCGGCATTGTTCATGTGGAAACGGTTGTACCAGACCGTGCCGTTGGCCCAGATGTTGGTGCCGGCCGTGAACAAGAGGCCGGTCTGCTCGAAGTCCTCCTCGGTGAAGGAGCGGGTGCCCGAGCCGAGGGCGTGGGATACGCCGGAGCTTTCTTCGTCGAAGAACCAGCCGTTGCCGGCATGGGTCGATGAGCCGATGCTCTCGAACCACAGCTTGAGGATGGCGTGGGTGGGCATAGACCACAGCCAATCGCCCCACACCAGGCCCAGCGCGTCGGGCCCGTGTTCTTCCTTGATCCGCTTGAGGTTGTCGGCAGTGAAGGCAATGGCCTCGTCCCAACTCACCGCCACCAGCGGCTTGCCCTTGCCATGCTTGCGGATCATCGGCTGGCTCAGACGCTTCTTGGCCGAGGGCAGGTTCTTGGAAAACAGTGTCTGGGCATTGGTGCCGCCACGCACGGAGTAGTCGCCGTGGTTGACCACGCAGTCCTTGTCCGGGTAGATGGCGATGAACACTTTCTTGCCGCCGGTTTCCGCCGGCACCACCATGGAGGGCGACAGCCATTCGCCGGACAGAACGCTGGTGTAGGGGCCGGCCGGCTTGCGGCCGGTACCGCGCGGCCAGACCTTGACTTTGTAGCCGCACTGCACCATGCAATATTGGCAGGTAGTGTTGAAGGTCTCCGCCTTCTCGGGCGGCAGTTCGACGCACTCGTCCATCTCTACGGCCAGCGCCGTTCCGGGCGCAGCCAGCGTTCCTGCAGCCGCTACTCCGGTGAGCGCACTGTGCTTGAAAAAATCGCGCCGGCCCGAATCGATGCGCTTACCGTCAGCCGTTTTCGTTTCTTTGGACATCGTATCCTCCGCCGTCTCAGGAATGGTTACAGGCACGGCCATAGACCAGACCGTCCTCGATGCCCACCGCATAGACCGCATCGCCGTCCACGCGCAGGCTGATGCGCGGAAGTCCGCGAGGGCTGGGGCCTTCCAGGGCATCGCCATTTTTGGCCGGGTCGAAAACGCTGGCATGACAAGGGCAGACGAAATGGCCGGTCTTTTTGCTGTAATTTACCGGGCAACCCATGTGCTGGCAAAGTGCGCTGTAGGCAACCAGAGAGCGCTTGGGTCCGGCCCCGCGGGCAATGGCACTGCCCAGATCGACAAGATAGGCGGGCTCATCGCCGGGGTAGTTGAAGGCGGTCGGCTCGCCGACCTTGATATCGGCCAGTCGGCTAACGTGCTTTTTGACGGGAGCGGCCTGGGCGGCCGGGAGCGCCGACGATCCAACCGCCGCACCACCGGCCAGCACGAAGCTGCGACGGTTCAGTTTTTTATGCTGCATTTCTTGTCTCCTAAATAACAAACTCGTCCGCACGGGGCGGGTGAATGTCGTCCGCACGGGGCGGGTGAATGACAGTCTATTGAATCCGTCAGACTATCAATATGGTCACTTGGTATGCACGGGCGAAATCAATAGAATGGTGCAAATTGACTATGGACCTCCGCGATACGAAAGCCTTATGTCCACGACCGATCTGCTGCACGAAATGTTGTCCGAGTTGGCCGCACCTATACTTTTGATCGGCAGCGACAAACGCCTGCACTTCGCCAGTCCAGCCTTCAGGCGCCTAGCGGCAATGGACATTGAAGGAATGCCTTGCGATGTACTGCTGCAGCCTCCAAACTTCGCGCTCTCAACTGGCCATTGCTGCTGGAACGTTCTGGATCTCTATCTGGCTAGCGGGGAGTCGGGGCTCTGGCAGTTGCGGGGCGGCCAGGACGTGTTGCGGCCCGTACTGTGTGAGATGCGCGCCATCGGAGTCGCGGGAAGATCGGCGATGATCGCCATCCTGGTCAAGCCACTGAATGATCTCGCTCCCACCGTCGCCCTAAGTTTTTTCCGCAGCTTGCGTCGGTCCGTAGGCAGTGTCGAGATGTACGAGAAGAACACGGTGACCTATCTGAGGAAGCATTACGGTATTGGTATCGCTTTATGGTCGGGACGCAGTCGGGACGACACACTGCCGGCTGAATCCCTGCTCATGGAAAAGCTGAATCATGCCATCGCTGCGGTCGACTCACGCGTCCTGCAGAACGGCCTCTTTGACCTTGTTGTGGAGGTGGACGGGCGGCAGCGGGTTTTTCATGTGTTCCAGTCGCAGCAGAGTGTGCGGCAAACCCGCCTCGTGGTTAGCGACACGTGCGGTCAGCTTGGCGATGAGTTAATCTGCGCACTGCTCGCAGCGGTTGTTGTGTGGACCGAACCCGCCGATCTGCCCGTCCCGGGCAGCCGCACCATCAGTCCTTCCACGATCGAGCTTCTGTCGGCAGTCGAGCGCGAGATACTGGGATATCTCCGACAGGGCATGGGCGACAAGGAGATCGCCACTCTGCGTGGAGTGAGCGTTAACACGGTACGCAATCAGGTATGCGCGGTCATGCACAAGGTCGGCGTCAACAAACGCTCCCGCCTGGTCGCATTCGATTTGGCTGCGATTGATGAGACCCCTTAAACCATAGAGTGGCTCCACTTGTTCGAACAGCATTCCCGATTTATAAGGAATGCGGCCGGATCAAGATGCAGATTTAATGGCATGGACGCCCCCTTTCGCCGGCGTCCGACTGTGGCCAAAGTCTGAGCGGGGACCTTGCCCGCTCACTCTACGGAGGCAGCTATGAAGATCACAACTATCGGTCTGGACCTCGCCAAGAACGTGCTCCAAGTTCACGGCGTTGATGAGCGCGGAGCGGCAGTGCTTCGCAAGCAGCTCAAGCGCGACCAGATTGCGGCGTTCTTTGCTCGTCTGGAGCCTTGCCTGGTCGGAATCGAAGCGTGTGGCGGGGCGCACTATTGGGCCACCAAGCTGAGCACCCTTGGTCATCGTGTGAAGATGATGGCCCCGCAGTTTGTGAAGCCGTATGTCAAGACCAACAAGAACGATTCGCTGGATGCGGAAGCCATCTGTGAGGCTGTCGCGCGTCCGAACATGCGATTCGTCCCGACCAAGTCGCCTGAGTAACAGGCCGTGCTTTAGCTGCATACGGTGTTAGCGGCGGTCAGTTTCCGCGTAAATCTGGTGTCGGCAAGCAGTCGGACGCGGTCATCCGCGGCAGTCAGCTGAATGCCTTGAACTTCCTTTGAGTTGAATGGGGGGTGCCCGTTCTGCAGGGCACTGAGGTGTGCCGGGGGGCGTGCCTGCTGTGGCCGTGGGATGGCGGGAGTGAGCCAGCGCAGGGGTATGGCGCAGCGCTGGTCTTTTGCGTTACATATCGCCTACCTGTGTAAGAAGCAGGCGCGACAGTGACAGTAAATTTCCGGTAAACCCACTGTCGCGCCCCGAGACCCCCCGCTTTGGAGGGCGCCGTTGCCGCTGTCAGTATTTCACGAAGCGGGCGTGGCTGTCCAGCAGCGTGGGCCCACGCATGGGAATGGAGCGTCCATGCCCACTGCCCAGCCCGCGCCGTCACCACCGCCCAGACGCTTTGTGTGCGCCCTGTGCCGCTGCCCTGTGCTCATCTGCAGCCACTGCGACCGCGGCCAGCGCTACTGCAGCGCGGCCTGCTCGCACCAGGCCAGAAGTGGCGCCCAGCGCGCAGCCGGCAAACGCTACCAGGACAGCCGCAAGGGCCGTCACGCTCACGCCAGACGCCAGGGGCAATGGAGGGCGCGCCAGCAAACAGTGACGCATCAGGGTAGCCCACCACCGCCCTGCGCTGATGTACTCCCACCCGGCGAAACAACCGCTCTGATCCCGGACGCAAGTCAACGCTGCCAATGCCTCTTTTGCGGCCGTTCGGTCTCGAATTTTGTACGCCTGGACTATTTGCGTTGCCGCTTTCGTCGCCCATCGAAACCATCCGTATGGAGTACCGACTCACATGGCCATTTCACCTGAACTCACGGCGCAGATCCTGCGCTACCACCACGCCGAGCACTGGCCGGTGGGAACGATCTCGTCCCAGCTGGGCGTGCACCGCGAGACCGTCATGCGCGTGCTCACCCAGGCCGGCGCCGCCCCCATAGTGCCCGCACAACGCACCTCGGGCGTGAGCCCCTACCTGCCCTTTATTGAAGAGACCCTGAAGCAGTTCCCCAACCTCACGGCCAGCCGGTTGCACACCATGGTCGCCGAGCGCGGTTACGAGGGACGCCCCGACCACTTTCGCCACATCGTCGCCAGGCACCGTCCACGCCCCCCAGCACAGGCCTACTTGCGCCTGCGCACCTTGCCCGGTGAACAGGGGCAATGCGACTGGGGCCACTTCGGCCACATCCAGATCGGGCAAGCCAGGCGACCCCTGATGGCCTTTGTGATGGTCCTGTCCTGGTCCAGACGCATCTTCCTGCGCTTCTTCCTGGGCGCGCACATGGAGAACTTCCTGCGCGGCCACGTCCAGGCCTTTGAATCCTGGGAGTCCGTTCCCAGGGTCGTCTTGTACGACAACCTCAAGAGCGCGGTGCTCGAACGCAGGGGGCCGGCCATCCGCTTCAATCCCACCTTGCTGGCACTCTCGGCGCATTACCGCTTCGAGGCCAGGCCCGTGGCCCCGGCCCGGGGCAATGAGAAGGGACGCGTGGAGCGGGCCATCCGCTACATCCGCACGGCCTTCTTCGAGGGACGCACCTTTGACGGCCTCGACGATCTCAATGCCCAGGCCGATGCCTGGGTGAACGGGGCAGCCAGCGCTCGGCGCTGCCCCGAGGATTCCCAGCTGTCGGTGCAGCAGGCCTTTGACCAAGAGAAGGCGCACCTGATGGACATCCCGGTCACACCGTTTTGTTGCGATGAGATCCGCGGCGTGACAGCGGCCAAGACACCCTATGTTCGCTTTGACCTGAACGACTATTCCATCCCCCACACCCACGTACAGCGCAGCCTGAGCGTGCACGCCAGCCTGCATGAGGTGCGTATTCTGGACGGCCAGCAGGCACTGGCCACGCACCCGCGTTGCTGGGACAAGGCTCAGCAGATCGAGATCGAGGCCCATGTGCAGGAACTGGTGCAGCACAAGCGAGCCGCGCGAGCCCATCGCGACACGGACCGCCTGGTGCACGCGCTGCCTCAGGTGCAGGACTTGCTGACAGAGGCGGCCAAGCGGGGCGAGCCGCTGGGGCGCATCGCCCGTGAGTTGCAGGAACTCCTGGATGTGCATGGACGCACGCAGATGACGGCCGCCGTCGCCGATGCCATAAGCCGCGGTGTACCGCACCCCCATGCGGTTCGTCTGGCGCTGCAACACCAACGCCAACGCCAACGCCAGCGCCAGCAGCAAACCCCGCCACCGCTGGGCGTGGCCCTGTCCGCGCAGGTGCGCGCGCGCGACATCGCCGTGCGCCCCCACAGCCTGGACGGCTATGACCGTCTCACACAGGAGAGTGACGATGCCAGCAACTGATTCGGCCACACTCAAACACCGCGCCCAGGCGTTGCAACTGCACGGGGTGCTGGCCAACTGGAGTGCCTGCTGCACCGAACCCTGGGTGGGCACATTGCTGGACTGGGAAGAGCAGGAGAGAACCCGCCGATCCATGGAGCGGCGCCTGCACAGTGCGCGCATCGGGCGCTTCAAGCCCTTGGTGGATTACGACTGGCGCTGGCCCGAGCAGATTGACCAGGCCAGCGTGAGCGAGCTGATGACGCTGCAGTTCCTGCAAAACGCCAGCAACGCCATCCTGGTGGGGCCCTCCGGGGTCGGCAAGACCACGATCGCGCAGAACATTGCGCACCAGGCGGTGTTGCAGGGACACACCGTCGTGTTCACCACCGCGGGCAAGCTGCTGGGCGAGCTGGCCAGTCTGGACAGCGATTCGGCACTGCGCACCCGGCTGCGCCACTACGCCAGGCCAGAGCTCCTGGCCATTGATGAGGTCGGGTATCTGTCGTATTCCAGCCGCTATGCCGATCTGCTGTTCGAGTTGATCAGCCGGCGCCACGAGCACAAGAGCACGCTGATCACCACGAACAAATCGTTTGCCGAGTGGGGTGAAGTGTTCCCCAACGCGGCCTGCGTGGTCGCACTCGTGGACCGCCTGGTCCACCACGCCGAAATTGTCGGTATCAAGGGTCAGTCGTACCGGCACAAGGAGGCACAAGAACGCGCCAGGGCGCGCACCGCAAAGCGCAAACCGTCGAAGGAGGCGGCATGAAGCCGTGGCACCCGCCTTCAGGACTGCGCCGTGGGCTGCCCTTCACGGTGGACGACACCTGGACACCAGAGCAGGCCTTGGCGGTGATGGAGTTGCTTGATGATCTGCGTGATCGTGTCTGGACCCACTACGGCCGGGTCATCCAGAACCTGCTGCGCGAGCAGCGCGTGACCAGTGAATCGCTGGATGACTTTGACCCGGAGTTGCCGTTCTGAACAACGACGAATCTCCCACGCCAACAGCAAGGGCCCCTGACGGGGCCCTTGCTGTTGGTGGCGCACTCAGCACCGAAAGCCGCCACCAGAATCCGCCGCCACAAATGACCACCGGATTCCGTCACCATATTCCGCCACCATTTGCCGCCGCCAGATTTACGCGGGTTTAGACCGCCGCTAACACCAGGCGCTGATCGACGCCAAGCAATCTGGATGTGATCCGTTCGCCGCCATCGAGTCTGTCATGTCCTGGGACGCTTTCGCCGAAAGCGTCACCGAGGCGCAAAAGCTCGCGCAGCCCGATGACTTCGATTTTCTACACCGCATCGGCGAGAGCTATGCCACCTTGCGCCGCTACGCGCCGGAATTCCTCGACGTACTCAAGCTGCGGGCCGCGCCCGCCGCCAAAAATGTGCTTGATGCCATCGAGGTGCTGCGCGGTATGAACGCCGACAACGCCCGCAAGGTGCCCGTCGATGCCCCGACCGACTTCATCAAGCCACGCTGGCAGAAGTTGGTCATGACCGACTCCGGCATCGACCGGCGCTACTATGAGCTGTGCGCGCTGTCGGAGCTGAAGAACGCGCTGCGCTCGGGCGACATCTGGGTGCAGGGGTCGCGCCAGTTCAAGGACTTCGATGACTACCTGGTGCCGCCCGCGAAATTCGCCAGCCTCAAGCAGTCCAGCGAATTGCCGCTGGCCGTGGCCACCGACTGCGACCAGTACCTGCACGACCGGCTGACGCTGCTGGAAGCGCAGCTTGCCACGGTCAACCGCATGGCAGCGGCGAACGACCTGCCGGATGCGATCATCACCGAATCGGGCCTGAAGATCACGCCGCTGGATGCGGCGGTGCCCGACATCGCGCAGGCGCTGATCGACCAGACAGCCATGATCCTGCCACACGTCAAGATCACCGAACTGCTGCTCGAAGTCGATGAGTGGACGGACTTCACCCGCCATTTCACGCACCTGAAATCGGGCGACCTGGCCAAGGACAAAAACCTGCTGTTGACCACCATCCTAGCCGACGCGATCAACCTGGGCCTGACCAAGATGGCCGAGTCCTGCCCCGGCACGACCTACGCCAAGCTCGCCTGGCTGCAAGCCTGGCATACCCGCGACGAAACCTATTCGACAGCGCTGGCTGAATTGGTGAACGCCCAATTCCGACATCCCTTCGCCGAACACTGGGGCGACGGCACCACGTCATCGTCGGACGGCCAGAACTTCCGAACCGGGAGCAAGGCCGAAAGTACCGGCCACATCAACCCGAAATATGGCAGCAGCCCTGGGCGAACCTTCTACACCCATATATCCGACCAGTACGCGCCGTTCCACACCAAGGTAGTCAACGTCGGCGTGCGCGACTCGACCTATGTGCTCGACGGCCTGCTGTACCACGAGTCCGACCTGCGTATCGAGGAGCACTACACCGACACGGCGGGTTTCACCGATCACGTCTTTGCCCTCATGCATCTGCTGGGCTTCCGCTTTGCGCCGCGCATCCGCGACCTGGGTGATACCAAGCTGTTCATCCCCAAGGGCGAAGCCAGTTACGACGCGCTCAAACCGATGATTAGCAGCGACAAGCTGAACATCAAGGCTATTCGTGCCCACTGGGACGAAATCCTGCGGCTGGCCACCTCAATCAAGCAGGGCACGGTGACGGCCTCGCTGATGCTCAGGAAGCTCAGCAGTTACCCGCGTCAGAACGGTCTGGCCGTGGCCCTGCGCGAGCTGGGCCGCATCGAGCGCACGCTGTTCATCCTCGACTGGCTGCAAAGCGTGGAACTGCGCCGCCGCGTGCATGCCGGGCTGAACAAGGGCGAAGCGCGCAACGCGCTGGCCCGCGCCGTGTTCTTCAACCGGCTGGGCGAAATCCGCGACCGCAGCTTCGAGCAGCAGCGCTACCGTGCCAGCGGCCTCAACCTGGTGACAGCGGCTGTCGTGCTGTGGAACACGGTTTACCTGGAGCGGGCAGCGCATGCGCTGCGTGGCAACGGCCATGCCGTCGATGATGCGCTGTTGCAGTACCTGTCGCCGCTCGGCTGGGAACACATCAACCTGACCGGCGATTACCTCTGGCGCAGCAGCGCCAAGATCGGCGCGGGCAAGTTCAGGCCGTTACGACCGTTGCAACCGGCTTAGCGTGCTTTATTTTCCGTTTTCTGAGGCGACCCCGTCTCGCCCCTGGCGGGCTTCCAGCGCCTTCCCGACGCTCACCGGGCCGGTGGCCCTCGCCGCTGGGCTACGAGGCCCTGGCGGGCCTTCCTGGCCCCTTCTCGGGGCCTTGGCGGGCCTGCGCCGTCTGGCCGGGCTTGTGGATCGTTTGGGGACAAAACGCCGGCCGGTGACAGTTGAGGGGCGTTTCTTGACACTTGGGGGGCAGCGCACCCCGGCGCGATGCTGACAGATGAGGGGCCGGCCTCGAAATCGGCCGCCCGGAGCTGCGCCGGCCGCCGTCGAGGCCGCCTATGCGCTTGATCCGGCAGGCTTTATCCACAGAAGTTGTGGATAAGCCTGTTGGCAAGGCCCCTACCGTGCTGACACTTGAGGGGCGGGGGTGCTGACAGATGAGGGGCGCGAACCTTGACACTTGGCGGGCAGACTATTGACCCTTGAGGGGCTTGTCCATTGACACTTGAGGGGCGGCCCTTCGAGCCTTTTCCTTGGCGTATCAACGGTTTGCGCGCGTTTTCCGGTCAAGCTAACCGGCTTTTAACCCTTCATAACCGTTATATTAAACCTGGTAGTTATAACCGGGTGTCGAAAAAAGCGGCAAACCGGCCCAAGGTGTCGCGCAGAATGACCGGCCGCCGAAGGGGGGTGCCCCCCCTTCTCGATCCCACCCGGCCGCTAAAGCGGCCTCCCATCCCCCAGGGGCGTTGCCCCTCGGCCTGCGGCCTTCACCCCAAGAATGGAGCGCCTACGGCGCTACGACTGACCATAGCCAGGCGCAAGCGCCTGGCAGAAGTTCGTGCTCTTCCAAAGGGGGCCAAGGCCCCCTCTGGACTCCCCAACTGTCAAGGCCGCTGTGACTCCAGCGCCGTAGCCCTGGCAGACGACAGCGCCGGCTCGAAGGCCGCAAGTTTGAACGCCAAGGAAGGGGTCGGCCGGCCAGGCCAGGGACGTGAATGCGCCCCTCAAGTGTCAAGAAGCCCAGGAAATTCAGTCGTCCGCGTCGTCGTGCAGGATCGACTCGTAGTCTTGCCCGCCGTAGAACACGCCGATGATGGAAACCAGATCGCCGGCCACGTCGAAGGCGATCACGGCGCGCTTGCGGTAGTTCGTGATGCGCAGGCCAGGCCGCACATCGTCGCGCATGGTGCCGCGCAGCGGGAACGTGCGCAGGCTCTCGCAGTAGGAGACGATTGCCTCGGTGTAGCGAGCGGCAACGTCAGGCGACGCCGCCGCCGCGATGTAGCGGTACAGCTCGGCAAGCTGCTCTTCGGCCTCGGGCGAGAAGACGACCGTGTAGCTCATTGCGCCTTCGCATGCTCGGCGGCCAGGCGGGCGCGCACCTGGTCGGCGGTGACGGCTCGGGAGGGATCGGCTTTCAGGGCGTCATACGCCGGGCCGACCTGGTTGTGAAGCCAGGACTCGACGGCGCGATCACGCGCGAGTAGCGCACGCAGGCCGTCGCGGATGACCTCGCTTTCGCTCGCGTACTCCCCGGTCTTGACTTTCGTTTTCACCACGTCGGCCATGTCGTTCGGCAGGGTGATGCTCAGTTGTTGGGTGGTTCGCATGGCGGCCTCCAGTCGGTTCAATAGGATTCAATCCTATCACTCCAAGGGGGCGAAGTCCAGTTTAGCGGCTAAAGTTTAGCTAAAGTGCTTGACAGGTTAGGACATTTTGTCCTAATATACGTCTTGAAGGCCGGGCATGTCGCCCAGGTCAACTACCGGAGAGTTCCGATGAACACCCAAGACCAACCCGTCACCGCTTCCCTGGTCGCCGAGGCCCAGCGCCTCGACTTCCTGCCCACCTACTTCGGCCCGCGCCTGATGATGCGCGGCGAGGCCCTTGTGTACGCCTGGCTGCGCCGGCTCTGCGAGCGCTACAACGGCGCGTATTGGCACTACTACACCCTGTCGGACGGCGGTTTCTACCTGGCCCCCGACCTGGCCGAGCGCCTGGAGATCGAGGTAGACGGCAACGGCTTCCGGGGCGAACTGTCGGCCGACGCCGCCGGCATTGTCGCAACCCTGTTCGCGCTCGGCCAGCTCGCGGCCGAGATCGCCGGCACGGACGCGGCCGACGCCCTGATCGACCGCTATCACTTCCTGCGCGGCTTCGCGGCCGGCCACCCCGAGGCCGCTGCGATCTACCGGGCTATTGACTGATGAGGGGCGGCCCCGGCTTCGGCCGGGGCTGCACCAGGAGCACGTCAAGCGATGGCGAAGCGAACGAAGCAACCGGCCCAGGCGGGCCAGGACTGGAGCGCGCCGGCGGCCGAGCTGCTGGCCGAGCTGCCGGCAGACCGCAACGGTCTGCTGGCTGCGGCCGTTGCGGCCGTGGTGGAGATCGACGCCGCTGTCATGCGCGGCGACGGCGCGGCGGCCGAGCTGGCCGGCGAACGATACGAGGCGATCATCTGGAAGCTGAACGGCGGCACGAACTTCGGGTGCATGGCCGACGACGAGGCCGCCGGCCGCGTCATCGAGCGGCATTGCGCGGCGGTGCCGGGCGAGGTGCCCTTGTGGGGCCAGCGCGGCCAGTTCCTGGCCGTGACGGGCGACATGCGCGCCCTGGTGGAGTACGAGGCCGGCTATGGCGGGCCGCTCAACGCGCACTTCCAGTTCCACGCGGTTGACCTGGACGGGCCGTTTATCTCGGCGACGGGCTATCGCTCGCACTTCGACACGGCACGGGGCTGCATGACCGTGGACGAGGTTGCGCGCGGCATCCTGGCGGCCATGCTGGCCGAGAAGAAGCGCCCGGTGCTGATCGAGGCGAGCTACCGCGACCGCCTGGCCGACGCTCCCCTGCCCGACTGGCTGGCCGGCCTGGTGCCGCCGGCGCGGCGCGAGCCGGCGACCGTGACGATTCCGCCGGGCTTCGTCCTGGTCGATGTAGTGCTGCCCGCGCACAAGGCGTTCATCGCGCGGCGCTGGGCGGCCGACGCGGCGGGCAAGGTCAAGGCGGCCAGGGCCGCCAGGTCGAACGCCAAGGGAAAGGCCGGGGGCCGCGAGCGCGATCCCGCATCGACGGAAGCGGCGATGCGCTGCAGCACCGCCAAAGCTGACGATGGCGAGCAGGCCGAGGGCGGGCCTGTATCGCCAGAAGCGACGATGCCAGGCGCTGGCGAAGCATCCTGCAGCACCGCCAGGAATGGCGATGCAGTCCCGGCCGACCTGGTGGAGTTCACGCCCGCACCGGGTCAACGGTGCGAGATCGTGAGCGTCCACCATCCGGTGTTCGCCAAGGAGATCGGCAAGCGCGTCATCATCGTGAAGGTGCATCCAGACACCCGCCAGGTGTGGGCGCACGATGACCGGCCGGTGACATACAAGACCAATCGCGCGGGCCGCCGCGTGGTGGATTCAGACCCGAGCTGCATTCAGTCGATCTACGGCTTCGACCAACTGCGGCTTATCACGTGACCAGGAGAAAGAACGAATGACGAACGACGCGAATATCCGGCTGGAGTGCTTGAAGCCAGCCGAGCGGTGGGCGCAGCCGACCGGCGAAGAGGTGCGCGAGGTGCTGCGCCTGGCCGGCCTCACCGGCGGGAAGGCCGCAAAGGTGCTGGGCCTTGGCCCGAAGGGCGACCGGACGATCCGGCGCTGGGTGGGCGAGGACACCCCGATCCCTTATGCCGCCTGGGCGCTGCTGTGCGACTACGCCGGCCTCGGGCTGATCTGGAAAGAGGTTTGACGCCAGGGAAGAAGTTTTAGCGGCTAAAGTGCCTGCATCGGAATACGGTAAAGCGAAAATAGTTTAGCTAAAGTGCTTGACAAGATAGGACATTTTGTCCTAATATAGCACTTGAAGGCCGGGCATTTCGCCCAGGTCGATTACCGGAGAGGTTCCGATGAGCAAGAACAAGATCATGAGCTGGATTGACGCGCTGCCAAACGTGGAGGCTACCGAGTTCCAAGCACGCCGCGATGAGATCGAGGCAAAGATGAACGAGGCGGCCGAGCTGGAGAAGCAAGCGGCGCAGCTCGTGAAGGAGGCGGAAGTGTTGAAGGGATCGGCGTACTTCGCGGCTCTCACGCTGGAAGGTTCCGCCAAGGGCGAATGGTCGAGCCAAGCGGTCGAGCAGGCTAAGCGTAGCGTCGGCTGGTAAGGGAAGGCGGCCCGGCTTCGGCCGGGTCATCCACGGAACGCCAAGAGGAAACAGTCCCATGAGCAAAGGCAAGATCGAGATCATCGAGACGTGCTGCCGGCGCTGCGGCAAGAGCATCCGCACCTTGAGCCACAGCATCATCGGCGCCGATGATGCCCGCGAGAAGTTCGGCAGCATCTGCGGCGGCTGCATCACGCCGGAGGAAGATAACGAGCTGACGGAAATGCTGCTGGCGGCGGCCGTGCGACGCATGAGCGGAGCGACGCTGCAATGACGGCATTCAACACGTTCGACGGCCCCAGGTGGAGGAACGCCCCGGAGTGATCCGGGGCGCTTGGCCTGGTGCTGGCACACCGTAACCATGCTTCCGAGTGGGAGCATCCAGCATTCAACACGTAACCGCGTGGAGGGTCAAGCCATGTCCAACATCGTCAAGTTCCCCAGGGCCAGCAAGCCGCCGGCTCCCGAGCCGGTGCAGCCTGCCGCGCCCGCTGCTGCGCCTGCCGCACCCAAGGCCGAAGGCCGGGGCCTGGTGGCCGGCCTGGTCAAGTTCGTATGGGTGGCGACCGTGCTGGTCTGGCCGGTGCTCAAGTGGGTGCTGGCGATCATCACCTTCTTCCAGTTCGTGCGGATGCTCTACCACTGGAACACGCCCGGCGTGTATGCCGGCTGGTCGTTCCTGGCGTACTTCGCGGCACTGACCGCGATCACCTACTTCGTTTCGATTTTCAAACCAAAAGGGATTTGATATGAGCACCATTTTTGTCCAAACGGCCGGATTGGTAATTGTTCTGCTTTGGTTGGTTGTGCAGTTTGGGATTGGCATCGCATGGTGGAGAGGGGTTATTTCTACTT
This sequence comes from Hydrogenophaga sp. ANAO-22, assembly GCF_042466645.1. Classification (NCBI taxonomy): domain Bacteria; kingdom Pseudomonadati; phylum Pseudomonadota; class Betaproteobacteria; order Burkholderiales; family Comamonadaceae; genus Hydrogenophaga; species Hydrogenophaga sp. ANAO-22. Next base: position 30,904 of record NZ_CP159958.1, read on the forward strand.
CCATGTGGAAAGCGATAGGGATCAGATCGACCCTAATCTTTTTTAGCTTATTGGCGGCGTCAGTTTTCATGCTTCAGAACGGGGGCTTGAAATGAAGGGCCCAGCCCGCCCCTACCCGCCCGGTTTCGTGGAGCCGACCACAGGCCGCGTGGCCGTTCTGGTGCGCGAGTACGCGGACAGCGACTTGAACGGCGACGCGCCGGCCTACTGGTACAGCGCGCAATCCGAAGAATGGGGCCTTGACCCCTGGCGTCTCGTGGAGGGCGTCGATCCGCACGTGGGCGGCGGTTCCTTCGACGTGTGCTTTGCCAGCGGCCGCACGCGCACCGTAGGCCCGCTGATGACGGTCTTCCTCAGTGCCGCCCATGCGGCACAGCTCATTGACGCCAAGGGGGAAGAGTTGGCCTTGCAGCGCGCCACCCTGGCGGTCATCGCGGCCGGGTTGGGCCTGCCTGCCGAGGCGCTGCGCATCGAGGTGAAGGTGGAGGGCCGGCCGGCCGTGTTTTACGACCAGGACGGGGCCACGCTTTGCGCGTGCGCGGTGGATTCCGACCACTGGCGGCAGGCGCGGGCGACGGCCGCGACAGCAGCGGCCATCGACAAGGCGCGGACAAATTTTTAGCCGCTAAAACGCTTGACGGCTTTGCATGGTTTAGCTAAACTTCTGCACATGGTCGGCGGCTGGCACCGCCATTTGTTCAACAAACCGGGTGTGGAGTGTTATGGGTGCAATCCATGAAGAAACGGCTAACCGAAGCCCAATTCCAGACGGCCATCAAGGGGCTGGAGATCGGGCAGCAGACCATCGACATAGCGCGCGGCGTGCTGGTCGATGGCCGGCCCCAGGCGGAGTTTGTCACTTCGCTGGGGCTGACCAAGGGGGCAGTGTCGCAGGCGGTCAGTCGCGTTTGGGCGGCAGCGGGGGGCAGCTCCCCGAGGGCTTCGAGCGAGTGACGGCGGTACTGCCGGAGCATCAAGCGTTCATCGTCAAGAAGTGGGAAGCAGACGCCAAGAGGAAACAGGAACCCAAGTCATGAAAACACTGGTCACGGCAATTCAGAAGGGCGGTCAGGGCAAGACGTTCGCCACCTGCCACCTGGCATTCGACTTCCTGGAGCGCGGCCTTCGCGTGGCCGTGATCGACCTGGACACCCAGGGCAACGCATCGTTCACGCTGTCGGCTTACCAATCGGGCTACCTCGCCAGCCAGTTGTTCACCGGAAACACCGACGACCTGCGGTATTGGTTCGGCAAGCGCGAGGGCGAGAGCCTGGCGCTGATCGCGGCAGACGCCAACCTGGCGAACCTGGACAAGATGGAGCTGTCCCAGGCGGCCGCCGCGCTGCGGGCCAGCGTGGCCGCGCTGGGCGAGTTCTTCGACGTGTGCCTGATCGACACGGCCCCCTCCCTTGGCGTCGCCATGACGGCGGCCGTGCTGACGGCCGACTACATGCTGTCGCCTATCGAAATGGAGGCGTACAGCTTGCAGGGCATGAAGAAGATGGTTGCGGTCATCAGCAACCTGCGCAAGCAGAACCCCAAGCTGCGTTTCCTCGGCATGGTGCCGAACAAGGTGGACGCGCGGAAGCCGCGCCACGTCAACAACCTGGCGACGTTGCAGCAGGCATACCCGCAGCTCATCTTGCCGTTCAGCATCGGCGCGCGTGACAGCATCGCCGAGGCGCTGGGCGAGCAAATGCCGGTGTGGAAGATCAAGAAGACCGCCGCGCGGAAGGCCACCCAGGAGGTGCGTGCGCTGGCGGATTACGTGTTCACGAAGATGGAGATCGCGCAATGAGCGCCAAGACCAACGCCAAGAAGAAGGAGCAGGACAAGCCGCAATCGTCCGGGCTGGGCCTGGACGGGCTGGGCGACCTGGCCGGCCTGCTGAACGAGCAGCCGGCGGCCAACGCCGGCGGCGCAGGCCCGCAGGAGCTGCCGCTTGACCTGATCGACGAAGACCCGCACCAGCCGCGCACGGCCGACAACCCCGGCTTCTCGCCGGAGAGCATCGCGGAGATCGGCGAGACGATCAAAGCGCGCGGCGTGAAGTCGCCCATCAGCGTGCGCGAGAACCAGGACGCACCGGGGCGCTACCTCATCAACCACGGTGCGCGGCGCTATCGCGGCTCGAAGTGGGCGCACAAGACCACGATCCCGGCCTTCATCGACAACGACTACAACGAGGCCGACCAGGTTATCGAGAACCTGCAACGCAACGAGCTGACGGCGCGCGAGATCGCCGACTTCATCGGCCGCGAGCTGGCGAAGGGCAAGAAGAAGGGCGAGATCGCCAAGGAGATCGGCAAGTCGCCGGCCTTCGTCACGCAGCACGTCACGCTGCTGGACTTGCCCGAACCCATTGCCGAGGCGTTCAACACCGGCCGGGGCAAGGACGTGACTGTCATCAACGAGCTGGTGACGGCCTACAAGAAGAACCCCGACGAGGTGGCCGCCTGGCTGGCCGACGACAGCCAGGAGCTGACGCGCGGCTCGGTGAAGCTGCTGCGCGAGTTCCTGGAGGACAAGCGCAGTCACGAGGACGGCGACCGCGATCCGAACACCGTCGATGCGCTGACCGGCAAGACCGACGCCGAGGCCGGCGACGGCGAGCAGGGGCCGCAGGATGATGACGCCAAGGGGAAGAAGGAGCCGAAGGAGGCCGACCCCGACAAGCTCAAGAAGGCCATCATCCAGGTCAAGCACGACGACCGGCCGGCACGGCTGATCCTCAACCGCCGGCCCCCGGCCGAGGGCTGGGCCTGGCTCAAGTACGAGGATGACGGCCAGGAGTTCGAGGCCGACCTTGGCACCGTGCAGCTTGTCGCGCTGCTGGAGGGCTGACGCGCCCAGCGCCGGGCATCGCCAACCACCGACCCCACCCTATCGCCCCGCCATCGAGCGGGGCTTTTTTTCGCCCGGCGTTTTAGCCGCTAAAAAAAGTTCAGCTAAACCGCTTGCGTAGTGTTGTATGTTGTAGTATGCTACACGCTACAACATACAACCGGCCAAAGGAGGCCCGACATGGCGATCTCGAAGGAGCAGATATTTGCGGTGGCCGACGAACTGGACGCGGCCGGCCAGAACCCCACCCTGGCGAATGTGCGCAAGCAGCTCGGCAGCGGCAGCTTCACCACCATCAGCGAGGCGATGAACGAGTGGCGGGCACGTAAGGCCAGCCAGGCCGCCCCGATCCGCGAGCCGGCACCGCAGGCGATCACCGACAAGCTGGCCGAGCTGGGCGGCGACTTGTGGGCCGTGGCGCTGGAAATGGCGAACAACCGCCTGGCCGCCGAGCGCGAGGCTCTGGAGGCCGTGCGCCAGGAGACGGAAGCAGCGCGCCAGGAAGCCGCAGAGCTGGCCGACCAGCTCACCGGCGAGCTGGACGAGGCCAAGGCCCGCGTCGCGGCCCTGGAGGCCGTCGAGGCGGCCGCCAAGGGCGAGGCCGACGAGCTGCGCGGCAAGCTCGCGGCGACCAGCGAGCGCGCGGCCACGGCCGAGGCCAGGGCCGGCGAGCTGCGCACGGAGCTGGATCACGCCCACCAGGAGGCCCGCCAGGCGCGCGCAGAGCGCGACAAGGCCCAGGAGCGGGCCACGGCCAGCGCCGACCAGGTGGAGGCCCTGCGGGCCGACCTGGCGGCCGCGAACAGCCGTACCGCCGAGATCGAGCGCCGCGCCGGCGAGCTGCGTGCCGACCTGGAGCGGGCGAACCAGGCGACCGACCAGGCGCGCGCCGCTCAGGCCGAGCAGCGGAAGGCCACCGAGGCGGCCGCCGCCGAGCGCGACCAGGTGCGCGCCGAGCTGGTGAAGGTGCAGGCCAAGGCCGAGGCGGGCGAGCAGGCCCACCAGGAGCAGCGCAAGACGATGGCGGCCGAGGCGCACCGCCAGGCCGAGCGGCTGACCGCCGCCCAGGGCGAGCGCGACCAAGCGAAGCGCGACGCCGCCCAGGCCCGCGAGGAAGCGGCCGGGCTTCGCGGCCGGCTGGAGGCCCTGGAAACCGTCATGGCGCAAGGCCGGCCGGCCGATCCGGCCAGCGGCGGACGCAAAAAGACCTGATAAATCGGTTGGTTTTCCTTAAAATTACCCTGGAACCCTGACAAAACGCACAACCCGGCCGCAGGGAAGGAGCCGGCCTCGCTTTGCCGAGGTCGGCTTTTTTGTTGGAGCGCGGCTTGCATGGGGCCACCATCACCCTTTTTAGAACCACGGCAACCATAGGAGTGCCCGATGAAAGAACGCCTCTTGGTCATGAACGGTCAGCGGATCGTTCAGGCCGAAAAGGACGGCGCTTGGACGAATCAGAAAGTAGACAAGGCGGGCGCGTTGAAGCCCGGCATCTACAACCTGTACACGGCCCAAGCGGCCGACAAGAAGCAGACCCACGCCGGCGTGATCGTTCATGCCGACGCCACCAACGTGTACCAGCAGATCGGCAAGAACTTTGTCATGCACGCTCGGTCAGATTTCGATAAAGTACCTGAAATCGGGAGCGCAAAGAGCATCAGCTACAACGCCCAGGGCAAGGCGGCAGTCGCCGCAGAGGCCCCGAAACTGACGCGGGGGCGCTCCATGTAGCTTTAGCGGCTAAAAAGGAGGCACGCCCTTGAAACGACTCACCATCCCCGGCAGCGGCACCGAGAGCCGCGCCACCAAGCCGGCCCGCGTCAGCGCGCCGGCCACCCTCGGCGGTGCCGCCTTCGGCGCTTCGCGCGAGGACACCGAAGCCGACTTGCTGGAGGCCGCCCAGGCGGCCGAGATCGAGCAGCAGGCCACCCTAGAGGCGGCCCCGGTCGAGCAGTCTTACCCCGAAACCCTGGCGCTCTACGTGCAGGCCAAGCACGACCAGGTGGAGCACATCGAGGACAGGCTAGAAAACCTGATCGACCGGCAGCAGGCCCGCTTGCAGCAGACCCAGGCGTCCGCGCCTGGCCGACTGTCCTTGCCTGGCTCTAAGCGAGCCTGGCAGAACCAGCAGGCGCAGCAGCAGGCCCGCTTGCAGACGCTTCATGCGCGCCTGGAGGCCGTCCGCGAGATCAAGGAAGGCATGGGCCTGCACTCGCCGAAGATCGAAGAGCTGGCGACGCGCAAGATGCGCGCCGAGAACCCCGAGCTGGCTTCCGATTGGGATGCCATGCGCGAAGCCGCCCGCCGGCATGAGCTGCTGATGCGCAAGCAGGAGCAGGAGCGCAAGCTATCCCAGGTCCAGGAGCGGCCAGGGAGATCGCAGTCCTTGGGCCTGTCAGCCAGGCCCGCATAAAAACGAAGCCCGGCGGTTGCCGGGCTTTTTTCTCGAGCATCGCCACTTCTGGCGAGGGAGGCCCGCCGAGGGGCCTGGCGATCATCCTGCAGCATCGTCACAAGCGACGATGCCGGGAGCTGGCCAGCATCGCCGAACTTGGCGATGCCGCCGGCGGGCCGGTCGACCATCGCCAGTTCTGACGATGAGATCCCGCATCGCCATCTACAGCGAGGCCCAAAGGGCCAGGCCGGCGGCCACGACCGCCATGCCGGCCGCGACCATGTTCATCATGGCGACGCGCCGCGCCTCGCGGATCGGCGCGACGAGCTGCGCCGTCACCGCCTCAACCTCGCGCCGCACGGCCTCGGCGGCCGCCTTCGCGCCCTCCTGCATCCCTCGCGTCATGGCGTCCTTGCTGGCCGCCAACGCCGCGTTGAGCGTCCTTTCCGCCTTTCCCTTGGCGTCATCACCCCATCGGTGAGCGATGGACTCCAGTTCCGACTTGAAGGCGTCCAGAATTTCCTGCTGCGCCGATGCGCTGTCCTGCATCAGCTTCATGTTGATGGTCTGGAGGATCAAGATCGGATCGTCGCGGCCCACGGCGATGCCGTGCTTGGCCGCGATCTCCCGTATCAGTTCCTCGATCTTGTCGTCGGCCGCCATCAGAGCACCGCCGCGTTTTCGAGCTGGGCGAAGAGCTGGGTTTTCACGATCTTGAGCCGCTGCCGCGTCATGATCGTGAGCGCCGAATCGGCCAGGGCCTCATCGAAGGTGCGCCGATCTTGGAGCATTTCGGCGAAGTCGCGGCCGTAGGTTTCCTCTTTCAGCGCCGGAATCTGGATGATGGCGGACACACGGCCCTTGTTGGCCGTGTACGCCTTCAACTGCTCGAACCCCTTGCCCTCGTGCTCGATTGGCCCCCAATACGGGTTCAGCCAGACCACGAACAGGCATTCGGCCGGAAACTGGCTGGCGAGCTGGGCGAAGCCGCTCACCGTGTCCACCAGGGCCTGGCCGCCGGTGACGACCGTATGCACCACGAGTTCGTGGCCCATGTCCTGGAGCAGCGCCGGCACCTGGTTGCTGATGAGGTAATGCGACAGCGGCACGAACGAGCTGGCCCCGTTGTCGATGATGACGTCGCCCTCGGCCGACGCGATCATCTCGACCAGGGCGTCGAAATTCCGGGTGTTGATCTCGTCGCCGTCCATGATGTTGAGCCGGCGCACGTTGAGGGCTTTGTAGCCCTCGAACGTCGCGTTCACCGGATCGGTGTCGATGCAAAGCGGCTTCTGTCCCTTGCCGGCTTTGTACTGCGCGATGGTGGCCGCGATCATCGACTTGCCGACGCCGCCCTTGCCTTGCAGAACCATGTGAATTTTCGCCATTACAGTAAATCCTCTTTCTTTGGAGTCGCATCAAACGTGAAGCCGCCGATCTTGGGCGGTTCACTCTTGGATTCCGAGGCCGGCGGGGCGGCCTTCGGCTCGGGCTTCGCGCCCTTGGGCTGGCTGTCCGGGGGAGTGGCGGGAGGCGGCGGGGAAGCTACCGGCGCGGCCTTGATGTACCGCTTCACGTGCTGGGTGAAGGTTTCGTACCGACAGCGCAGCCGGCCGGTTTCCTTCATGTGCTCCCAGATCGTTTTCATCGCATAGCCCGCATCGAGCGCCGCTTGCACGTCGCTCTTGACGGCCAGGAACGCGACCACGTGCTTGTCCTGGCGCGGTTTCTTGGCTTCCCGTCCCTTCACCCATTCAGCCAGCTCTTCGGGGTAGGTCTTTGGCATCGTGTTCGTCCATCTAATCCTCTCATCGCAAATGTAACGCTACTAGGCGGCGCTACTCAAACGCAAAAAGTCCGCTATCGGCGTGCATTGGCACGCTTCGACAGCGGCATTATGGGCCATTGTGGCAGGTTTCGCTATATCGGTTGCTGCTTTTGCGGTCTGATAGCGCGATAGTTGCGGATAAATCGTAGTGGCTGGTGTAGACTTTCCTTGGTGTTATTAACGCCGTAAGGCGGGCAGGATGTGTGAAGTTAGCTAACCGGCGAGCCGGTTATCTATCTTCACTGTCCCTTATTCGCGCCGGGGGCGCTCAACGGGTCATCCTGCTCTGCGAGGCAGCCGGCTACCGCCGGCATGAGAGACGAGGCGAGGCATGGAGAACGACGAGAAGGAACACGGTCGCCGGCGGCGGCAGCACCTGCGGGTGCCGGTGTTCCCGGAAGAAAAAGACGAGATCGAGGCGAACGCCAAGAGGGCGGGCGTCAGCGTGGCGCGCTACCTGCGCGACGTGGGACAGGGCTACCAGATCAAGGGCGTCATGGACTACCAGCACGTGCGCGAGCTGGTGCGCGTCAACGGCGACCTTGGCCGCCTTGGTGGCCTGCTCAAGCTCTGGCTGACCGATGACGTGCGAACGCTCCAGTTCGGCGAGGCGACCATCCTGGCCCTGCTGGGCCGGATCGAGGCCACCCAGGACGAAATGAGCCGGATCATGAAGGCCGTGGTTCAGCCGAGGGCTGAGCCTTGAGCTTTTTAGCGGCTAAAAAGCCCGGAGGCCGGCCATGATCGCCAAGCACGTGCCGATGCGCTCGCTTGGCAAAAGCGACTTTGCGGGCCTGGCGAACTACATCACCGACGCGCAAAGCAAAGACCACCGGCTGGGCCACGTGCAGGCGACGAACTGCGAGGCCGGTTCCATCCAGGACGCCATCACGGAAGTGCTGGCGACCCAGCACACGAACACCCGCGCGAAGGGCGACAAGACCTATCACCTGATCGTCAGCTTCCGGGCCGGCGAGCAGCCCGGCGCCGACACCCTGCGCGCGATTGAAGAACGCATTTGTGCCGGGCTGGGCTATGGCGAGCATCAGCGAATCAGTGCCGTCCACAACGACACCGACAACCTGCACATCCACATCGCCATCAACAAGATTCACCCGACGCGGCACACGATGCACGAGCCGTACTACCCGCACCGGGCGCTGGCGGAACTCTGCACGGCCCTGGAGCGCGACTACGGCCTGGAGCGCGACAACCACGAGCCGCGCAAGCGCGGCGCGGAGGGCCGGGCCGCCGACATGGAGCGGCACGCCGGCGTTGAAAGCCTGGTCGGCTGGATCAAGCGGGAGTGCCTGGACGAAATCAAGGGCGCGCAGTCCTGGCAGGAGCTGCACCAGGTCATGCGCGAAAACGGCCTGGAGTTGCGCGTCCGCGCCAATGGCCTCGTGTTCGAGGCCGGCGACGGCACGATGGTGAAGGCGAGCACAGTAGCCCGCGACCTTTCCAAGCCGAGCCTGGAGGCGCGGCTTGGCCCGTTCGAGGCTTCGCCCGAACGGCAGGCGCAAACCACCGCGAAGCGGCAGTACCGCAAAGACCCCATCCGTCTCCGCGTCAACACCGTGGAGCTGTACGCGAAGTACAAGGCCGAGCAGCAGAGCTTGACCACGGCGCGCGGTCAGGCCCTGGAGCGCGCCCGGCATCGCAAGGATCGGCTGATCGAGGCGGCCAAGCGGTCGAACCGCCTGCGCCGCGCAACGATCAAGGTGGTTGGCGAGGGGCGCGCGAACAAGAAGCTGCTGTACGCCCAGGCGAGCAAGGCGCTGCGCAGCGAAATCCAGGCGATCAACAAACAGTTCCAGCAGGAGCGCACCGCGCTCTATGCCGAGCACAGCCGGCGCACGTGGGCCGACTGGCTCAAGAAGGAGGCACAGCATGGCAGCGCCGATGCCCTGGCCGCCTTACGCGCCCGCGAGGCGGCCCAGGGCCTCAAGGGCAACACCATCCGGGGCGAGGGCCAGGCGAAGCCCGGCCACGCGCCGGCGGTGGACAACATCACGAAGAAGGGGACGATCATCTTCCGCGCCGGCATGAGCGCCGTGCGCGATGACGGCGACCGCCTGCAAGTCTCCCGCGAGGCCACGCGCGAAGGGCTGCAAGAAGCCCTGCGCCTGGCGATGCAACGCTACGGCAACCGCATCACCGTCAACGGCACGGTGGAGTTCAAGGCGCAGATGATCCGCGCCGCCGTCGATTCCCAACTACCCATCACCTTCACCGATCCGGCTCTTGAGAGCCGGCGGCAGGCGCTTTTGAACAAGGAGAACACCCATGAGCGAACCGAAAGACCAGAGCATCGAGGACGAGCTGGACGCGGCGCTGGCGGCCCTGGACAGCGGCCCTCTGCCGACCAGCACGCTACCGGAGCCGCAGCCGTCGCCCGAGCAGGCGACGGCCGGCCAGCAGCCGGCCGAGGCGACCGCGCCGCCGCCGGCATTCACGCCGCCAACGTCCACCGGAAGCCCGACGTTGGACGCCTTGGAAGAAAACCGCCGCCCCAAAGCCAGCACCGTTTGCGAGCACTGTCCGAACTCGGTGTGGTTCGCATCGCCGGCGGAAGTGAAGTGCTACTGCCGCGTGATGTTCCTCGTCACGTGGAGCAGCAAGGAACCCAACCAGATCACGCACTGCGACGGGGAATTTCTCGGCCAGGAACAGGAGTAGGCCAGACGCCGCCGGGCGTCGTCGCTGCCGACAAGTACATCGCCGAGCGCGAGGCGAAGCGCCTAAAAGGTTTCGATATACCGAAGCATTCCCGATATACTGCCGGTGAAGGTGTCCTTACGTTCCAGGGCACCCGGAACGTCGAGGGCCAGCCGCTGGCCCTCTTGAAGCGAGGTGAAGAGGTCATGGTTATGCCCATCGACCAGGCCACGGCCCGGCGCTTGACGCGCATCGCGGTCGGCGATGCCGTCTCGATCACCGCGAAAGGCTCCATCAAAACGTCGAAAGGAAGGAGTAGATGAAGATCAAGATGAACAACGCGGTAGGGCCGCAAGTCCGAACCGCCAAACCGAAGCCGAGCAAGCTGCTGCCGGTGCTGGGCGCGGCCTCGATGGTCGGCGGCCTCCAGGCCGCGACGCAGTTCTTCGCCCACACGTTCGCCTATCACGCGACCCTCGGCCCCAACGTGGGCCACGTGTACGCGCCCTGGTCGATCCTGCACTGGACGTACAAGTGGTACAGCCAGTACCCGGACGAGATCATGAAGGCCGGCAGCATGGGAATGCTGGTTTCGACCGTGGGCCTGCTGGGCGTGGCCGTGGCGAAGGTCGTCACGTCCAACAGCTCGAAGGCGAACGAGTACCTGCACGGCTCGGCCCGCTGGGCCGAGAAGAAGGACATTCAGGCGGCCGGCCTGCTGCCGCGCGAGCGCAACGTCCTGGAGATCGTCACCGGCAAGGCTGCACCCACGGCCACCGGCGTGTACGTGGGCGGCTGGCAGGACAAGGACGGCAATTTCTTCTACCTGCGGCACAGCGGCCCCGAGCACGTGCTGACCTACGCACCCACGCGCTCGGGCAAGGGCGTCGGCCTGGTGGTGCCGACGCTGCTGTCGTGGGGCGCGAGCAGCGTCATCACCGACTTGAAAGGCGAGTTGTGGGCCTTGACCGCCGGCTGGCGGCAGAAGCACGCCAAGAACAAGGTGCTGCGCTTCGAGCCGGCCAGCACCTCGGGCGGCGTCTGCTGGAACCCGCTGGACGAAATCCGCCTCGGCACTGAATACGAGGTGGGCGACGTGCAGAACCTCGCCACGCTGATCGTTGACCCGGACGGCAAGGGCCTGGACTCGCACTGGCAGAAAACCGCCTTTGCGCTCCTGGTCGGCGTGATCCTGCACGCGCTGTACAAGGCCAAGGACGAGGGCGGCACCGCCACGCTGCCGTCAGTCGATGCGATGCTGGCCGACCCGAACCGGGACATTGGCGAGCTTTGGATGGAAATGGCGACCTACGGGCACGTAGACGGCCAGAACCATCACGCCATCGGCTCGGCGGCCCGCGACATGATGGATCGCCCGGAGGAAGAAGCCGGCTCGGTGCTGTCCACGGCCAAGTCGTACCTGGCCCTGTACCGCGACCCCGTGGTGGCCCGCAACGTCAGCCGGTCGGACTTCCGCATCAAGCAGTTGATGCACGAGGACGACCCGGTAAGCCTCTACATCGTCACCCAGCCCAACGACAAGGCCCGCCTGCGGCCGCTGGTGCGCGTCATGGTGAACATGATCGTGCGCCTGCTGGCCGACAAGATGGACTTCGAGGGCGGCCGCCCGGTGGCGCACTACAAGCACCGGCTCTTGATGATGCTGGACGAGTTCCCGAGCCTCGGGAAGCTGGAGATCATGCAAGAGTCGCTGGCCTTCGTGGCCGGCTACGGCATCAAGTGCTACCTCATCTGCCAGGACATTAACCAGCTCAAGAGCCGCGAGACGGGCTACGGCCACGACGAAAGCATCACGTCGAACTGCCACGTGCAGAACGCCTATCCGCCCAACCGCGTCGAGACGGCGGAACACCTGTCCCGCCTCACCGGGCAGACCACCGTGGTGAAAGAGCAGATCACGACCAGCGGCCGCCGCACGGCGGCGATGCTGGGCCAGGTGTCGCGCACCTACCAGGAGGTGCAGCGGCCCTTGCTGACGCCCGACGAATGCCTGCGCATGCCGGGGCCGAAGAAGAACGCCCAGGGCGAGATCGAAGAGGCCGGCGACATGGTGATCTACGTCGCGGGCTACCCGGCGATCTACGGCAAGCAACCCCTGTACTTCAAAGACCCGGTGTTCTCGGCACGCGCCGCGATCCCCGCGCCCAAGGTCAGCGACCGCCTGCGCGCCGTCGCACAGGCCGAGACGGAAGGGGAGGGCATCACGATATGAGCCGCATCCTGAAACGCATCGCGGCAGGCGTCGCCATCGCGGGCGTGGCCGCCCTGCTGCTGGCGGCCGGCGGCTATGCCGCCGGTGCCCGCGTGAACACCACCAAGAGCATTCCGGTCGGCCTGTACTGGACGAGCAGCGCGCCGGTGGAGAAGGGGGCCTACGTCCTCTTCTGCCCGCCGAAGCTCGGCGTGTTCGATGACGCCAAAGAGCGGGGCTACATCGGGGCCGGCTTCTGCGAGGGCGGCTACGGCTACATGATGAAGCGCGTTTTAGCCGCTAAAGACGATGCCGTGGCCGTCGCCGATGACGGCGTGCGCGTCAACGGCGAGCTGCTGCCCCTCAGCGCGCCGATCAAGGCCGACAAGGCCGGGCGGCCGCTGCCGCGCTACCAGTCCAACAGCTACACCCTCGGCAATTCCGAGGTGCTGCTTATGTCGGACGTGAGCGCCACATCCTTCGACGGCCGCTACTTCGGCCCGATCAATCGTTCGCAAATCAAGACCGTGATCCGTCCGGTCATCACCTGGTAGGGAGACACCACCATGCGCCTTTTCATCGCAGAAAAGCCGTCCGTCGCCAAGGCCATCGCCGGCGAGCTGGGCGCGACCGGCAAGGGAGACGGCTTCATCGAGTGCGGAACCGACAAAGTGACCTGGTGCTTTGGGCACATGCTCGAACAGGCCGACCCCGACGAGTACACGCCCGATGACGTGCCGCGCGGCCAGTCCGGCAAGAAGGTTTGGCGCGTCGATGAGCTGCCCATCATTCCCGAGAGCTGGATTCTCAAGCCCAAGGACGACGCGAAGAAGCAGCTCGCCGTGATCGGCAAGCTACTCAAGGAGGCCAAGGAGATCGTCAACGCCGGCGACCCTGACCGTGAAGGCCAGTTGCTGGTTGACGAAGTGCTGGAGCACTTCCGCAACAGCAAGCCGGTGCGCCGCTTTTGGGTGAGCGCGCAAGACTCCGTTTCCGTCAAGCGGGGCCTGGCCGCGTTGAAAGAGAACACCACGTATGCCGGCTGGGCAGACGCCGCACGCGGGCGGCAGCGCGCCGACTGGCTGATCGGCATGAACCTCAGCCGCGCGTACACGCTGCGCGCGCAGCGCGGCGGCTCGCGCGCCCTGCTGACCGTGGGCCGCGTGCAGACGCCGACGCTGGCCCTCGTGGTCGCCCGCGACCGTGAGATCGAGGCATTCAAGGCCGTGCCGTACCACACCATCCGGGCGATGGTGCAGCACGCCGGCGGCAGCTTCACCGCTGCATGGAAGGCGAAGGAGGATCAAGCCGGCCTGGACAGCGAAGGCCGCCTTGTCGATACCGCCGTCGCCGACGCCCTGGTGGCCGCCGTCAAGGGCCAGCCGGGCACCATCGCCGCGTACAAGCAGGAGGCCAAGAAGCAGAACCAGCCGTTGGCCTTCGCCCTGTCCGACATTACGGCCCTGGCCTCGGCCAAGTTTGGCTACAGCGCCGAGGACGTGCTGAATACCTGCCAGGCGCTCTACGAGACGCACAAGCTGACCTCGTACCCGCGCACCGACTGCGCCTACCTGCCGGAGTCGCAGCACGCCGACGCGCCGCGCGTGCTGGAGGCGATCAAGCACGTCAACCCCGAGCTGGCCGGCCTGGTCGATGGGGCCGATCCGCGCATCAAGTCCAAGACGTGGGACGACTCCAAGATCACCGCGCACCACGGCATCGTGCCGACCATGCAGAAGGGCAACAAAGCCGCCCTCAGCGAGCGCGAGCGCAACATCTACGACCTGATCGTGCGCGCCTACCTGGCGCAGTTCTACCCGCTGCACGAGTACATGCAGACCACGGTGGGCGTCGAGATCGCGGGCGAGAACTTCGCGGCGAGCGGCAAGGTAGTCACGCGCAACGGCTGGCGTGACGTGTACAGCCAGGCCGACGAGGAAGCGGAGAAGGACGAAGACGACGACAGCGGCACGCAGGCCCTGCCGTCGATGGCCCAGGGCGACGCCGTGACCTGCACGGACGCCACCCGCAAGGACGCCAAGACGAAGCCGCCGGCGCGCTTCACCGAGGGCACGCTGATCCGCGCGATGGAGAACATCCACAAGTTCGTCAGCGACGCCGAGCACAAGAAGATGCTGCGCGAGGGCGACGGCATCGGCACGTCCGCCACCCGCGCGTCGATCATTTCCGAGTTGAAGCGGCGCGAGTTCCTGGCCGTCAAGGGCAAGCAGATCATCAGCACGACCCTCGGCCGCAGCGTCATCGACGCGCTGCCCGAGGTTGTGAAAAGCCCGGTGCTGACTGCGCTCTACGAGCGGATGCTGAAAGGCGTCGAGCAGGGCACGGCCGCCCTGGACGCCTTCATCACGAAGCAAGAGACGTTCATCCGCGACCAGGTGGCGAAGGCCAACAGCGGAGCCGTGACCATCGCCGGCGGCAAGGAAGCCGCGCCGGTGTCGTCCCTTCACAAGTGCATGGCCTGCGGCAGCGGCTTGTCGCGCCGGCCGAGCAAGAAGAAGGGGCAATTCTGGTGGGGTTGCAGCAACTTCCCCACGTGCAAGCAGACCTACCCCGACCTCAAGGGCCGGCCCGACTACAGCAAGGGCCGCAACGGCCCGGCATCCGAATGACCACAGCGAAGGAGATCGACCATGAACGAGCAAACCACCACCAACACCGCCGCCCATGACGAGCCGCTGGCCGTCCTGCCGCCGGTTGACGACGACGCCGCCGGCCGCGAGGCCGTGCGCGAGAAGATGGCCGACGCGCTGACGCCCGGCTTCCAGGTCGAGTTCGACCCCGACGAAGCCGAGCGCGTGGGCGCGTTCGTGGAGGACGCGCTGTCCGAGCAGGACGCCGCCGCGAGCGGCGACGACCTGGTGGAAGTCGATGGCGCACTGGAGCCGGCATTCCTGGACGACGAAGGCCCTAGCGCCGACATCCCGCCGTTCATCACCACCACGAACGCCCGCGAGCTGTACGACCTGCGGCCCGGCGAGACGGTGGCCCAGGCCGCCGCGCGCAAGGCGTCGGAGGGCTGACCCATGCCGATCACGAAAGCCGAGGCGCAAGGGGTGACGCGGGCTTTCGTCCGCGACTACCCCGGCGCGCTGGAGCTGGCCTACAAGTTCCGCGAGGACGCGGCCGAGCTGTACGGGCCGCGTGCGGCCGAGGTGCCGGCCGACATGAAGGGCGGCTACGTGCCCAAGGAGACGATGCACGCCGGCCGCGCCTACCGTGGCCGCGTGGACGTGCCCTTGCAGAACGTCGAGAGCGCCGGCGACCTGCTGATGACGCTGCGGCACGAGGTGTTGGGCCACTACGGGGCCAACACCTTCGCGCCAGGCGAGAAGCGCGCCTTGCTGGACGGCCTGGCGGCCGCCCGCAACGAACCCACCCTCAAGCCGCTATGGGATGACGTGAATCGGCGCTACGCCGGCCAGTCCCTGGACGTGCGCGCCGAGGAAGTGTTTGCCCTGCACTGCGAGGGCATCGAGCCGAGCCAGCACCAGGTCGCCGACCAGGTGCAGCAGCGCGGCCAACAGTCATTCACGGAAACCTGCATCGCCCGCGTGCGGCCCATGCAGGCCGACGACCTGCACAACATCGTGTGCATGGTCGCCCAGGGCCTGCGCGACCGTTCCCGGACGCAGCAGAACTTCCCTCAGTTCAACGAACTATTCCGAAGGGACGAGAACATGGAGCCGAAGAAGCCGTTTCACGAAGTCGTGGCCGAAAAGCTGATCGAGCAGCTCAAGGCCGGCACCGCACCGTGGCAAAAACCGTGGGAGCCGGGCGAACCCAACGCCTACCTGCCGATGAACCCGACCACCGGCAAGCGGTACAAGGGCATCAACGCGATTCACCTGATGGCCCAGGGCCGCAGCGATGCGCGCTGGATGACCTACAAGCAGGCGGCCGCCGTGGGCGCGCAGGTTCGCAAGGGCGAGAAAGGCACGCCGGTTCAATACTGGAAGTTCAGCGAAGAGCAAGACAAGCTGGACGACAGCGGCCGGCCCGTCCTCGATGCGAAGGGCCAGCCGGTCAAGGAAACCGTCATGCTGGAGCGGCCGCGCGTGTTCTTTGCGACCGTGTTCAATGGCGAGCAGATCGACGGCCTACCGCCGCTCCAGCCGAAGAAGGAACAGACCTGGAACGCCGTCGAGCGCGCCGAGCACATCCTGAAAGCCTCGGGCGCGACGATCACGCACGCCGCCGGGGATCGGGCGTTCTACCGTCCATCGACCGACAGCATCACCCTGCCGGAGCGCGGCCAGTTCCCCAGCTCCGACCGCTACTACGCGACGGCGCTGCACGAGCTGGGCCACTGGACGGGCCACGCTTCGCGCCTTGACCGCGACCTGGCGCACCCGTTCGGAAGCGAGGGTTACGCCAAGGAAGAGCTGCGCGCCGAGATCGCTTCCATGATCGTCGGCGACGAGCTGGGCATCGGCCACGATCCGGGCCAGCACGCCGCCTATGTGGGTTCGTGGATCAAGGCGCTGCAAGACGAGCCGCTGGAGGTGTTCCGCGCGGCCGCCGACGCCGAGAAGATTCACGACTACGTGCTGGCCTTCGAGCAGCAGCAGGTTCAGGAGCAAGACCAGCAGCAGAGCCAGGCCCAGGACGAAGCCGTGGCCCAGGCCCTGGCCGTGGACATTGCCGAAGTCCTGGACAACCCGGACGTGTCTTTCAGCCACTACCAGGCATTCCAGGGCGACACCCTGGAAGATGCCTTGCGCAGCCGTGGCCTCGAAACCGTGGGCAGCATCACCGGCACCGATCCCGAGCAGTTCTACGCGGTCGCGCATGACCGGCTGTCGCCGGTGTTCGGCATCGACCCGAGCCACACCGACACCGACAACGCCTACCTGGAGCGCAAGGGCCTGGCGCAAGAGTTCGCCAACATGGCGGAACAGCTCCACCTCGCGCAGCAGCTCCAGCAGCACGGCGAACAGATCGTGTCTGGCATCGACGCCGAAGCCCGGTGGAGCGACGGCCAACGCATCTTTGCGTTCCACGACCAGGACGGCGAACCCCACCAGGTTCGCAGCCTGGACGAGCTGAACAACTACGCGCCCGACCAGTTGATGGCCCTGCCGGCGCTGACCCAGCAGCAAGCGGCCGTCGCAGACCAGGAGGCGAACATGACCCCACCGACCAACGACCAGGCGGCCGCCCTGCTGGCCGCCCATCCTGCCGACGCGGTGCAGGGCATCGAGCAGGCCGCCGCCGCGCGCCGGCAGCTCGCCGCCGGCGAGATCGACGGCCAGGCGTTCGCCGAGGCGACCCGTCAACACCTTGGCGTTGAGCTGCCGCCCGACTGGAGCGGCGAGCTGCGCATCGTCGGCGTGGCCGAACAGGACGGCCAGACCGTAGATGCCACCCAGGCCGGCATCGAGCCGCAGGCATTCCAGGTGTACGCGCGCAAGGCCGATGCGCAGTTCGGCGAGGACGCCTTTGCCTTCGTGGCCGGCACCCGCACCGAGGGCCAGGCCGAGGCGCTGGCCGAGCGCCTGCACCTGGTCGATGCGCTGGGCACCGACAACCAGCACGAGCGCGCCACCAAGCTGGCCCGCGTGCAGGAAGAGCGTGTACGGCGCGACCCCAATGCGACCGAAGAGGACATTTCAGCCGCTAAAGAGGCGCGCAAGACCGCCGAGGCGTCGGCCATGCTCAACGACACCGACGCGCAGCGCCGCGCGGCCGAGCTGGAGCGCCAGGAGCGCGACCGGCAGCAGGCGCAGCCGCAGGGCGAGAAGCCCGAACGGCAGTACATCAACGTGCCGTACAAGGAGAAGGACGAGGCCAAGAGCCTCGGGGCGCGCTGGGATCGGCAACAACAGTCCTGGTACGTGCCGCCGGGCACCGATGCCGCTCCCTTCGCCAAGTGGGCGCAGGGAGCCGCTACAGCGGCCGTAGAACCGCGTTCGGCCCAGCCGGCACCCGAAGCCCAGGGCGAGGCGCAGAAGCCCACGCAGCAGGCGCAGCAGGCCCGCCAGTACCTGGCGGTGCCCTACGAGCAGCGCAACGCCGCCAAGGCCGCCGGCGCGCTTTGGGACAAGGCCGCGAAGTCCTGGTATGTCGGCCCGCGTGCCGACGCGGCGAAGCTCGAACGCTGGAAGCCCGAGAACGTGCAGGCCCAGCAAGGGCCAGCGATGACGCCAAGGGAAGAGTTCGCCGAGGCCATGCGCAGCGCCGGCCTGTTCACCGGCAGCAACGCCCAGGGCGATCACCCGATCATGGACGGCAAGCGGCACCGCGTGCCGGTCGAGGGCGGCAAGAAGGGTGCGCTCGATGGCTTCTACGTGGGCCACCTGGACGGGCATCCGGCCGGGCGGATCATCAACAACAAGACCGGCACGGACATTACCTGGAAGAGCAAGGGCTACGCCTTGAGCGACCAGGAGAAGGCCAAGCTCCAGGCCGAGGCGGCCGAGAAGCTGGCACAGCGTGCCGTCGAGCAGGACAAGGCCCAGGAGGCCACCGCGCAGCGCGTCGGCCGGCAGATGGCCGACCTCGTGCCCATCGAGCAGCCGACGCCCTATCTGCAAGCCAAGGGCATCCAGGCGCAGGCCGGCGTGATGACCGACCGCGAAGGCCAGAAGACCTACATCCCGGCCTTCGACGCAGACGGCAAGCAATGGACGATGCAGTACATCCAGGAGGACGGCACCAAGCGGTTCGCCAAGGACTCGAAGAAGGAAGGATGCTTTCACCCTGTCGGCGGCATGGACGCCCTGGCCGCCGCGCCGGCGCTGGTGATCTCCGAGGGCTACGCCACTGCGGCTCAGGTGGCCGAGGCCGTGGGCCACGCCACGGTCGCCGCCTTCGACAGCGGCAACCTTGAGGCCGTGGCGAAGGCGCTGCACGCCAAGTTCCCGGACAAGCCGGTCATCATCGCCGGCGACGACGACCGGCACCTGGTCATGACCCACGGCAACAACCCAGGCCGGGAGAAGGCCGAGGCGGCCGCCCAGGCCGTGGGCGGCAAGGCGATCTTCCCGATCTTCGCGCCGGCCGAGAACACCTACCCGCGCGACTTGCCCGCCATCACGCCCGACAGCTTCAAGACCCACCTCCGCGCCGAGCAGCGCCTTGCCGACGCCGCCGCCGGCAAGGTCGAGCTGGCCGGCGACGAGGCCGCCAAGCTCAAGGCGTCGATGTTGAGCGGCGCGCAGATCGCGGCGCTGTCCACGATGAAGCAGCACACCGACTTCAACGACCTGGCGCACAAGAGCGAGCTGGGCATCGAGGGCGTGAAGCGGCAGATCGGCGCGGCCATCAGCCAGGTGCAGCGCGACGAGCAGCAGCACCAGGAGCAGAAGCACGTCGAGAAAAAGCAACAGCAGATCGAGCAGCGCCCACGGCGGGCCGCGCGCATCGGATAAGTCGAAAAATCCGGCTAAAGTGGTCGAGCTGCACATCAGGCCGCGCGGTTTTCCTCCCTGATCGCCGGCGCGGTTTCTTCCTCCCTGAACCGCATGCAGACTTGCCGCCTCGGACACCCCGAGGCGGTTTTTTTTTCGCCTCGCTCGAGCATCGCCGCATCCGACGATGCCGCGACGACCAGGCCGCGCACGTCGAGCTGCAGCATCGCCATTGCCGACGATGGCACCAGGTCGCCGGCGGTGGCCACCGACCTCGAGCTGGCATCGCCACATCCGACGTCGACCATCGCCAGGTCTGACGATGGCGGCCGCCCTGCCCTGGATCTCGCATCGCCATTTCTGGCGATGAGATCCACGGAGCGGCCATTTAGACCCGCCAACAACGACCCGGCCAAGATAAACCGCATGACGGTCTTTTTGGCCGGGGGTAGCATGACCGGACACTTTGCGTATACCCAAAATGACCGGAGGAACCCATGACCAGCCGCAACGGCTACTTCCCAGGCAAGACCAAGGCGAAGCGCAGCGCGATCATCACGCCGCGCACCGCCCAGGAAACACAGATCGCGGCCATGCCGCGCCAGTCACGCGCAGCTCGCCAGGCGCTCGCCAAGACGCCGCCGCTGCGCGTCGGCGGCGATGGCCTGGTCGAAGGTGCCGACCGCATCATGCGGACGCCGACCGAGCACCAGGCCGCCGGCGTCGCCTTCAAGGTCGCGCGCATCTACTTGCGCGTCAGCACCGACGAGCAGGACTTGACCAGGCAGGCCGCCATCGTGGAGAGCACCAGGGCCGCCGGCTTCTACGTCGCCGGCATCTACCGTGAGAAGGCTTCGGGCGCTCGCGCCGATCGCGCCGAGCTGCTGCGCATGATCGGCGACCTGCAACCCGGTGAAGTCGTCGTTGCGGAGAAGATCGACCGCATCAGCCGCCTGCCGCTGCCCGAGGCCGAACGCCTCGTGGCCTCGATCCGCGCCCAGGGCGCGCGTCTGGCTGTCCCTGGCGTGGTCGATCTATCCGACCTGGCCGCCGAGGCGAAGGGAGTGGCAAAGGTGGTGCTGGAGTCGATCCAGGACATGCTTTTGAAGCTGGCGTTGCAGATGGCCCGCGACGACTACGAGGATCGCCGCGAGCGTCAGCGGCAGGGCGTAGAGCTGGCGAAGGACGCCGGCCGCTACACCGGCCGCAAGGCCAACACAAAGGTGCATGAACGCATCGTGGCGCTGCGCACCGCAGGCCACAGCATTCCAGAGACGGCCAGGCTGGCCGGGTGTAGTGAAAGCCAGGTCAAGCGCGTATGGGCGCTGCACAACCAGGCGCAGGCGTGACCTACTCGGCCGCCTCCAGCTCGCGCAGGCACTCCATGATCGCCGCCCGCTCCAGCGGATCGAGCTTGGCGAGCTTCGCTTGCCAGCGGGCTTTCTTCCGCTTGATGCGCTCACGCTCGCGGAAGTTGCTGCCGAGGTAGCGCAGATCGTGCAGCTCGGCCGGCTCGGGGTAGTTCATCCAGAGCCGTTCAATAGCGATGCCGCCGCGCGTCATCGCGTTGAAGTCGATGGTTCTCCATGACGCCAAGGGAGAGCTGTCATAGATCGTTGAGCTGTAGCCCGACACCATCACCGCGCACGGCAGGCCGGCCAGCACGTCGAGCAGCCGCACGTGGTCGGCGTCGTCGTATTCGTGGCGGTAGAGCTTGCCGCCGCGCCGGCTGTCCATCACGTAGGGCGGATCGACGTAGACGAACTCGGAGCCGGTGAACGGGTGGGACTCCAGCCAGGCCACGGCGTCGCCGTGGTGCAGCTCCAGGCCGGGCACGTCGAGCTGCTGCCAGACCTCGATCACCTCGGGATCAACGTCGATGCCGACGCTGCGGGCAGCGGGCCGCTTGCGCTCCAGGATGTTGCCGCCGCCCAGGTGCGTTTCGATGTACGTGTCGTGAGGCGGGATGTTGTTGATGATCGTCTGGTAGACGCCGGCACCGCCCTTGCCGCCGGGGTATCTCATGGCCTTCTTCCTGGAGTAAATCGGGACTTGGCCAGCATCGTCAGAAATGGCGATGCTGTCAAGAGAAGCCGGCCGGGCCTGCATCGTCAGAGCCGACGATGCGACGCTGCTGGAGCGACCTGCAGCACCGCCAGGAATGGCGATGCCGGATCGCTCAGTAGGTGGGGATGTAGACCACCTCAATGTCCACGCGCTGGTTTTCGCGCCGGCCCTCGGCCGTCGAGTTGTCGGCCACGAAGTCGGCGGCCGACGCGAAGTTCACCATGATCTTGAGCGGCGACACGCCGCGCGCCACCAGGTACGACCTGGCAGAGAGCGCACGGCGCAGCGCAAGGGCCTCGTCGGCCGCGCTGGGCCGTAGCGTGCTGGTGCGCCCGCTGATGTAGATGATCGCCGCGTTCCTGGCGTCGGCCAGCAGCTCCAGCGCCTCGGGCGTGGGCTGGAATGTCGCGCTGCTGTCGGGGAAGGACACCGAGACGCCCGACTTGATGGGCGTCCCGAAGTTGCCGGCGTCGCCGGCGGCCAGGGCGCTTTGCGCGCTGACCAGGAACGCCAGAGAGAGGGCCAGAAGAACGGGTTTTCGCATGGGGCAGGACTCCAATCAGAAGAACAGGTAGCCGGCCTTGCTCATGGGGATGCGGATCAACCAGAGCGCGGCCAGGTGCAGCGGGTAATAGGCGTAGAAGGCCCAGCGCAGGCGCGGCACGCGCACATCGACACGCGAGGCAAGGAAGAGCACCGGCAGGGCCGCCAAGGCCCACAGGTTGCGATTGATGAACCACAGGGCCGCGCAGGCCAGCACCGCGACCGCCGCGGCGGCCCAGCTCGGCCGGCGCGTGTACGACCACACGGCCAGGCCGAAGGCCACGGCCGGCCACCAGTATTCGACCGAGCTTCCGCCGACCAGGAACGCGACGCCGGCGGCCGCCAGGTGCAGCTTGCCGCCACGTTCGACCAGGTAGGCCGTGGCCGTGACGACCAGCAGCGTGAACATCACGTTGAGCGGCCACCAACCGGCGTACAGGCCACCGAGGGCCACGAAGGGCACCGAGGCCAGCGCGCCGAACACAGCCAGGCGCGACGTGGTGCGGCCGTACACACCGCGTTCGAGCGTGCCCGGCCGCGCCAGGTTGTAGGCCAGGACGAACACGAAAAGGGGGAGCGCGACGCGGCCGGCCTCGAACAGCACCGGCAGCGTCGCGTTGAACAGGTACTTGTTGACGTGATCGCCGGTCATGAGAGCCAGCGCGAGCCACTTCAAGCCTTCGACCGTGCCATCGGCGACGGTCAGGCGTGGCAGCGCCGGCGCGGCGTTAGCGCGTAGAGCGTGCAAGCTCGGCCTCTTGCTCGTTGAGCTGGTCGCGGTGCAGATAGAAGCCATCGACGCCGGCCGGCGGCGGCACCAGGCGCGGCGGGTTCTTGCGGCCCTCGGCGACGGGGATCAAGCCCACCACCTCGCCGTCCTCGGTGAGCGCGAACGCGGCAACGTGATAGACCACCGGGGGCGCACCGGCCTGCGTGGTCAGTTGCTTGTGGACGTAGAACCAGTCCGTGGCCGGAATGAGATTGCTGTAGGTCACTTCGTTTCCTCTTGATCGTTCATCCTGAAAGACACCGTGCGGGGCACGTAGCCGGCCACCGTCACGCTGCGAGCTGCTGCGACCGCCGGAGCGGCCTGCTGGGGTGCTGGTGCCGGCTTGGCCGCCGGCGTGGCTTGCTGGGCCACCGTGGCCGGCGCGGGCTGGCTGGGCGTCGATGGCGTGGCCCCGGCCTTCATCACGTCGAGCGTGACGAACCGGGCTTCGAGCCAATCGGCCCACTTCGACGCCTTGCGCATCAAGTCGGCCCGGTATACCGCGTTGTACTGCGGCGTGCGCGAGTGGTAGTTCGCTGCCTTCGTCCAGAGGTCGCCCTTGTCGTTGCGGATGTGCATCCGCAGCCGCCAGGCCGCCAGGTCGAACGAGTAGCAGCCGGCGGCCGCCACATCGTTCGCCGTGATGCCGTACCGGGCGAGGTCGCCCAGGTACGCGGTGTTGAACTGCATCGGGCCAACGTCATGCGTGCCATTCGAGTTGCGCACCCACTGGCCCGGCTTGCCGCCCTCTTTCTCGGCGACGGCCAATACGATGTTGACCGGCACCTCGTACTTGACGGCGGCCGAGATCGAGCAGACGACGCGCTCCTGGAGCTGCGGCGGCAGATCGGCGAAGAACGGCATGCCCTCCCCTCCCTCAGTTCAGCCAGGACTGACGGCGGCGCTCTTCGTCCTCGCGCCGGATGCGTTCGTTGTATTCGGCCAGGGCGCGGTCATAGTCGCGCGCTTCGACCCAATACCCGCCCCGCTCTGGCGTTCCGACATAGCGCGGCAGCGTGCCGCTGCTGGTGAAGTCGGTGTAGGCGTGGCCGGTGTAGGCCGCGCAGAAGTCGGGCATCTGGTTGCTGATGTACGTGCGGCCGTCATCGCCACCCGTCCAAACCAGCATGGTCGAGTTCAGCGACTGCGCATCGCAGCGGCCGGCACCTTGCGAGATCGCCGACACGAGCGACTGCATTTGCGGCGTCTGGTTGGCGACCGGGCAGAGCTGGAGGAAGTTCGCGCGTGCGCGGATCGTGTCCGAGAGCTTGCGCTTCGTGATGTTGAAGTACCGCGACAGCGACGGCGTGCATTCGCTCGGGCGCGTGCCCGACGACAGGCACAGGATCGCCTCGCAGGCCAGGCGCGTGTCGCCGGTCAGCACGTCTTGCGCGCTGGCCGTACCGGCGGCCGATCCGAGGGCCGCCACGAGGGCGGCCAGGGCAAACAGTTTCTTCTTCATGGTTGGACTCTCCTTGGTTACGCAGTTGTGCCGTCGCGGCCTTGCTCGCGGTTGGCGAACGCGGCTACTTCGGACTCGGGATCGGCATCGGCGGGGCCGCCTGCCAGGCTGTTGTCGCCGAAGCTCGGCGCGGGCTGCTGGTCGGGCACGTCGATGTTCTCGGCCGTGCCGCTTCCTTGCGCCTTGATCGCGGCGGCGATCTTTCCGCCGGTGGTGTCGGCGATCCGTTCGGCTGCTGCTTCTCGCAGGCTCGCGGCCTTGGCCTTGGCAACATCAGCGGTTCCCTTCGCCAAGTTCGCGCCGGCGTCGGCCGCGATGCGGCCAGCCGTGCCGAGGGCCGACGCTGCCGATGCGAGCAAGCCGGGGCCGGTGCTGCCTGGTGCGGCCTGCTGGCCGCCCTGCTGGCCCTGCCCTGCCCCGCCGGCGGGCTTGGGTTCGTTCTTGGCGGCCTTGTCGGCACTGCTGCCGGTGCTGGCCGTCGAGCCGCTGCCCTGGCCTCCGGCGTCGGCCTTGCCGCCGCTCTTGTCGCCACCCTTCGAGCTGCCCGAGCTGCTGCCGGTCGAGGTGCTGCCGCCGCCCGACGACGAACCGCCGCCGGAACTGCCGCTAAAGCCCGCAGCCTGCGCGAAAGGCGTGCCGCCGGTGCCGGCGTCGCCACCACCGCCACCACCCGAGCCACCGCCGGAGCTGCCGCCGCCGGAGAAGGCCGACATAACGTCCGTGCCTGCCGACACGTTTTCATTGGCCTTCGAGAAAGCGGCCATGACGGCAGAGGCACCGCCTGCGGCCGAGGCCGCGCCGGCGGCCAGGGCTGCGCCGCCAGTGGCGGCCGCTGCTGCCGCCATGCCTGCGGCACCCAGCGCAGCGCCTGCGCCGAACTGACCGATGCCGGCACCGCCCACGCTCGCGCCGGTGATGATCCCGGCGATGAGCGGCGGAATCTTGTTGGTCAACGCCAGGAGGATGATGACGACGATCAGCATCACGCCCATTTCCTTGAGGCTGATGCCGGCGCTCATGCGCGCGTAGTAGTCATCGAGGAAGGTCTTGCCGATGCCCACCAGGAGCACCATTGCGAAGAGCTGCGCGGCCACGCCCAGGACGACCTTGTAGTAGTTGATCGCCATGTCGGAAGTCCAACGCGAACCACCGAAGCCGAGGAAGAACACGCCGCCATAGGCGAGCACCCAACCCGACGCGAGCAGCAGAAGCATGTTCACGCCGACCAGGGCCAGGATGACCAGGATCGCAACGGCCATGAGGATGCCGGCCATGCTGTCCACCGGCGACCACACCGAGGACTGATCCATCACCTTGTCGAAGATCGCAAAGCCCACGTCCACGATGCCCGAGGGCGACAACGCATTGCCCAGGCCCGTCGCGTTGCCGGCGAGCTGCCGCAGCGACGCATAGATGGACGAGGCGAAGTTAGGGCCGTTGGTCAGTGCCCACCAGAAGAAGCCGGTAAAGATCGTGAAGCGGACGAACTCCGCGAAGAACTCGCCAATGTCGGCCTTGCGCAAGGCCATCATGCCGAACGTCCAGACCATCGAGATCACAACCAGCGTCCAGAAGAGCCAGGTTGCGGCCGTGGTGATGACGCCGGCCCAGCCGCTCGCGGCGGCCTGGTAGCGATCCAGCACGCTATCGAACACGCCGGCGTTGTCGATGGCCGCATGAGCATCGACCGCGAAGAACGCCAGCCAGACGAACAGCGGCAGGGCGAGGGTTTTTAGATTGGCTGGCATTCTCATCGTCAGCACCTCACCATTCGCGTTTCGGGCTGGGCTTGAACTCCCCACCACGACGCAAGCACAGCGACGAGAAAGCCTGCTGGACGCCCTTGTCCTCGATCTTGGCGATGTTCTCGGGCTTGCAGTTCTCGTCGTTCACTTCCGGCATGGGGGCCGTGGCCGGCTTGTTGTCGCAGCCGGCGACCAAGGCCGCCACGAGGGCGGCCGAGGCCAAGGACAGAGCCTTGATTGCTTTCATGAATCCCCCTTACCAGGTGCGCGCCGGGCTGGCCCGGTAGCTGCCCTGGCGCAGTTGTGCGGCCGCTGCCGCCTGCTGGGCTTCCTTGTCGGCGTCGGCCTGCATCTTGGTCGCCACCGCGTTCTGCTGCGCGATCAACAGGCCGCGAATCTGCAAGAGCTGGTTGGCCTGCTGGCTGGCGAGCTGGTTGGCGTAGCCGATGGCCTGCATCTGCCCGGTTGCGCCCTGCGCCGAGGACTGGAGCCGCTGCAACGTCGCGGCGTCGGCGGTCAGGTTGTCTTGCTGCTTGTCGAGGCCCTTGAACAAGGCATCGTTGGCCTTCTTCTGCGACTCGCTGGCGAGCTGCTGCACGTTCTTCATGGCCGCCCACTCGGACGCAGAGCAGCCGGTGGCCGTGAAGCACGGCGACCCCTTGTAGTAGTTCACGTCCTGGAACTTGCCGATGTAGCTGTCCAGGCTGCCGAGCTGGTTCTTGTAGTAGTTCAGCGTGTTGGTGGCGTTCATCAACCCGTTGATGGTCGATTGCGCCTGATCCCAGATATACGCGGCCGGGGCCATCGTGTTCTGGAGCTGGTTCTGATACTGCTGGAGCTGGGTGCTGTACTGCTCAATTTGCTTGAGCGTTTGGGCCACCGATTCGATGGCCGTCATGATGTTCTGCGACAGGTTGGTGCCGTCGATGACGGGGATGCCAGCCTCCACAGGCGTGACCGTCAGCGTGCTCGAAACAGCAATGACGAGGGCCAATTTAGCGGCTAAAAACTTCTGCTTCATGGTGCTCTCCTATGGTGTTAGTAATCGAAGGAACGGTACGGCTTGGAAAACGTCATGTCCTTCGTGACCACGACGTTGAAGCGATAGCCCGGCCGAATTTCCAGCGTCGGCGAAATGCTCAGGTTCTTGGCGATGAGCTGCGCCGTGACCTGGCCGAGCTGTTGGCCGAGGGCTTCGCTTAGGGCACTGCTGGCGCTCGGTGCGCCGTAGGTGTTCGTGGCCTGGTTCTGGCGCTGGCTGTAGGTGATGCCAGCCGTCACGCCGGACATGAGGAAGGCCGAACCGAACAGGCGCACATAGTGGTTGTTCACCTGATCGTTGAAGCCCGCGTAGCCCGCGCTGTCCGCGCCCGGCATCGCGCCAATGTCCATTGCCTTGCCATCGGGGAACACGATGCGCTGCCACGCAACCAGCACGCGCGCCTGGCCGTAGGCCACGTCGCTCGAATACGAGCCGACGAGGCGCGATCCCTGCGGAATCAACAGATGCTTGCCGGTCGGCGTGTCGTACACGTCCTGCGCGACCTGGGCCATGATTTGGCCCGGCAGATCGGAGTTGATGCCCGAAATGAGCGTGGCCGGCACCACGAAGCCCGCGCGCAGCTCGAACGGCGTGCGCGGCGCTTCCGGCTGCGAATCCAGCTTCCAGCGGTCGCCCTGGCCGCCCTGGCCGAACTGCGCCATGCTGTTGCGCCCGCCGCCGCTGGTCGAGGTTTGCAGGAGCTGCGGCGCGCCGCCCGCGCCCATGCCGCCGCCGGCCGGGGCCGCACCGCCACCACCGACACCCATGCCGCGAATCTGCGCCAGGCGCGCTTGATAGGCGGCGGTCGGATCGTTGCTGCGCTGCGCGTCGATTTGCTGCTGCACCGCTGCAATGCGGTTCAGCATTTCATCGCGCGTCTGCGGCGTGGCGGTGTAGGTGCTCGGGCCACCCGGCGCGGAGCCGTTGCTGCGCGGGGCATCCACGCGCACGGTGGTCTTGGCCTTAACGGCCTCGCCGAACATCTGCATCTTCGCCATGCGGATGCGCTGGGCCTCGTCATCGTTCACCGGCTGGCCCGGGTTGCCGGGGTTGGCCGGCGGTGCCGGCGGCGCGTCCGGGTTCGACGGCCGCGCGATCTCCAGCGGTGCCGACGCCGGGCCGGTTGGCATGTCGGGCACCTTGAGCGGGCCTGCCGGCTCGATCAAGCCGCCGGTCTTGTCGCCGGCGATCTCCTTGGCGAACATCGACGTGTTGCCGGCCTTCTCCTTCGGGCCGTCCGCCGGCGCGTTCTGCTTGGCCGCGCGATCCGCCGCAACCAGAGCCATGACCAGCACGAACGACAGCAGGACGCCGCCGAGGATGTACATGGGCATGTTGTTGACGCGACGGACGCCCGCCTTCTTGGACACTTCGCCAGGCGAAGCGTCAGGTGCCATCTGATCGGCGTTTTCTGTCATGGCGTCACTCCTTGCGCACCCAGTACCCGGCCGGCGCGAACGTGCCGTTTTGCGCCAGGTAGGGGCGGGTGATGGATTGATTGCCGACCATCAAGGTCAGGCGGTACAGGTTCGAGTCGCCAGCCTGGTCGAGCACGTAGCGCAGCGGCAGGCCGCCCGGCGCGGCCGTGGTGGCCGGTGCGCTCGGCTGCGATGCCGCCGAGGCCGGGGCCTGCGCGGAAGCGCCGGCCGGGGCGTACTCCAGGAGGGCATAGCCCTTGTCGCGCAGCGACTTGACGAGAGCCTGGCCGAACGGATCGGGCGTCGGCTGTTGCAGCTCCAGGCGCGTGCGCGCCGGCGCGTACAGCGTGGAGAGCTGCTGCACCGCGTCGGTGGCGAGCTTCTGCTGATCGAGCGCGGCCGACTGGACGAAGTTGCCGTAGGGGCTTGAAGTGGTTGCGCAGCCGCCGAGGCCAAGGGCGAGGGCGAGCAGCGCGAGAGAGACGATCTTGCGCATGGTCACTTCCTCCGGCTGATGGTCACGCGGTCTTGGCTGCTGCCAACACCGGCAATCAGGATCGCGCGGTCAAACACCGTGTCCACGATGTAGCGATTGCCCTGCACGCGGTAATTGACCAGCACCGTTTCGTCGTCGGTGAACAGGCCGCCCTCTTTGCGCACGACCAGGAGCGTCGGCGCTTCGGTCTGCTGCATCGTGCCTGGCATTTCGATGATGGTCTTGCGGCCATCGTTGTAGACGCGCACAGGCTTCCAGCTCGCCGACCCGGACAGCTCATAGTCGAACGAGAGATCGCCCAGGTACTCGCCGGTCGCCGGCAGGGTGTTGTCGGTGCGTTCCTGCTTCTCGCGGCGCTGGATCGCATCCCACTTGGCTTGCGCTTCCTCGGGGTACGTGAACGAGACTTGCGGCATGTACTCGGTGCGATGCGAGCGCAGGCGGAAGTGGTAGCTGCGGCGGTTCGTGGTCACGACCAGGCTGGTTTCGAGGCCCACGTCCATCGGCTTGATGATGAGGTGCTGAACCTCGGTCGCGCCGCTGCCGGTGATGGCCGGTTCCACCGTCCACCGGGCCGTGTCGCCCAGGTTGATCGAGTTCACCTGTTCGCCGGCCTGCAAGGCCACGTCGCACACCTGGAGCACCGCGCAAACGATGCTCGGCTGCTGCGCGCCGTACACGAACTTGATGGCACCGCCCGAGCCGGCCACCGGCTTGATGCCGGTCGCCGACCCCGCTTCCCACCGCTTGGCGATGGCGAGCGCCGCGCGCTCTTGAGCGGTCAGCGTCGGGTTGGTCTTGTTGAAATACTTGTCGGCAATGTCGTCGCCAGGGGCGGCCAGAGCCAAGGAGGGCACCGCCACAGCAGCGCCCACGATCAAAGCGGAGAGGGTTTTCTTCATGGTGGATGACCTCGAATTCATTGGATGCGGGACCAGGAGTAATCACGCACGTAGATGCTCAACGGGTTGTTTCGCAGTTGCTCATCGGTGGTGTTGGGCGTGACCTCGGCGATGTAGGTAGTCACGAGCGCGCGCCAGGTGACGGGCTGACCTTTCAGCGTGCCTTGGCGGTCGCGCGTGGTTTCCACCCACTCGACTTGCCAGGTGTCGGGCGTCTGCGGGATGACGGTCTTGATCTCGACGCTGACCATTTCCTTTTCGGCGCGCTTGAACGGGCTGGAATCGGGCGTGCCGTTCAGCCATTCGTTCATCTTTGGCGTCGCCGGATCGTTGGGCGCGAGCATCGAGTACGCCTTGAACACGCACTTGCGCTGCATTGCCACGTCAGGCGACACCATGCGCGCGCAGCTCATCCAGTCCGCGACAGCGGCATGGATGACGCGCGGATCGGCCTTCCCTGCGGCCTGCACCGGGCCAGCGGCCACGGTTTGGCCCAGCTTGTCCACCTCGACCACGTAGGGGATGAACTTCGACTGGCTGCCGATGTGGATCACGCCGCCGACGCCGGCCAGCGCGATCAACAGCGACAGGATGCCGATCACCTGCCAGGTCTGGCGTTGCGACACGACGCCGCCCACGTGGTCGTTCCAGGTGCGACGCGCGGCCAGGTAGGGGTTCTCGGCTTCGCCCGAGCGTCGGCCGCCGGCGAGTGGTTCCTTCGAGCGGCGCGGATCGCGCGGCTCGGCGGGGTTGGCGGGCTTCTTGAGGATCAAGCCCTTGAGGGTGTCGGCGATGCTCATGCGGCCTCCAGGTAGTCGTTGAGATTCAGCCCACGGCCGGCCAGCCACTCATGCACCCATTCGTGGCCGAACTTGGCTTCGAGGCTCTTGATGGTGGCGACCGATTCCTTGTCGGACGCACCGACGAAGGCCAGGGCCATCGGCCCCAGGGCAAGGTCATAGAGACGGCGGCCGTTCTCCGACACGTAGTAGTACTGACGCTTCGGAATGGCAGTCGCCAGGATTTCGATCTGACGCGCGTTGAGGCCCATGCGGCGATAGAGCGCCGATGTGTCCTCATCCCTGGCGTAGACGTTGGGCAGGAAAATCTTGGTCGCGGTCGATTCCACGATCACGTCCAAGATGCCCGAGTTGGCCGCGTCGGAGAGGCTTTGCGTCGCCATCAGCACAAGGCAGTTGGCTTTGCGCAGCACCTTGAGCCATTCCCTGATCTTGGCGCGGAACGCGGGGTGGCCCAGCATCAACCAGGCTTCGTCCAGGATGATGACGGAGGGCTGGCCTTTCAGTGCGCGCTCGATGCGGCGGAACAGGTAGAGCAGCACCGGCAGCGCGAACTTCTCGCCCAGGTTCATCAGCTCTTCGATCTCGAACACCGTGAAGTCGGACAGCGACAGGCCGTCCTCTTCGGCGTCGAGCAGGTGGCCCATCGAGCCGTCCACCGTGTACTGCTTGATGGCCTCGCGGATCGCCTCGTCCTGGATCGTCACCGAGAACTCGGAGAGCGTGCGCGCGCCGCTGGCGTGCATGCTCATGATCGCGTTGCCGATCTCGTTGCGCTGCGCCGGCGTGGTGTTGACACCGTTCAACGCCAGGATGGTGTCGATCCACTCCATCGCCCAGGCCCTATCCCCCTTCGTTTCGAGGAACTGGAGCGGGCAGAAGGCCAGGCGGTCATCGTCGGCGGCCACCGTGAAATGCAGGCCGCTCTTGCCCTTCGTGGCCGCGCGGATGCCGGCCGCGAGCGGGTACATCGACATGCCCTTGTCGAAGGCGTAGATCGACATGCCGGCGTAGCGACGGAGCTGCGCGGCGATGATGCCCAGGTGCGTCGATTTGCCTGCGCCGGTCGGGCCGAACATGAAGGTGTGGCCCAGGTCGCGCACGTGCAGGTTCAGGCGGAACGGCGTAGCGCCCACCGTCACGCAGTGCATGAGCGCCGGCGACAGCGGCGGGTACATCGGGCACGGAGCCGTGGCGCTGCCCGTCCAGATCGAGCTTGTCGGCAGCAGGTCGGCCAGGTTCATCGTGTTGATGAGCGGCCGGCGCACGTTCTCGACGCCGTGGCCGGGCAAGCTGCCCAGGTACGCATCGAGCGTGTTGATCGTCTCGATACGGGCCGCGAAGGCCAGGCGGTTGACGGCCTTCTCGACCAGGAGCGCGGAGGCCGCCAGGCGCTCCCGATCCTCGTCCATCAGCACGACCACGCTGGTGTAGTAGCCGGCTGCGACCAAGCCGCTGTTGACCTCGGCGATGGCCGCCTCGGCGTCGCCGACCATCGCGGCTGCGTCCTGGTTGATCGAGCCGGTATTCGTGTTGAACACCTGATCGAAGAAGCCGCGAATCTTCTGCTTCCACTTCTTGCGGAACTTGTCCAGGTGCTTCAAGGACTCGTGCTGATCCATGAAGATGAAGCGGCTCGACCAGCGGTATTCGCTGGGCAGCTCGGCCAGGGCCGAGAGCACCCCAGGCGTTGACTCCAAGGGGAAGCCTTCGATGGCGACCACCTGGATGAACTTGCGCCCGATCTTGGGCACGACACCGCCCCACAGCTCTTGCCCGCCGATGACCGCATCGAGGTACATCGGATTGCTGGGCAACATGACCGGGTGATGGAGGCCCGTCACGCAGAACTGCAACCAGCTCAGGAAGTCATCGTGCGTGACCTCCCTGCCCTCTTCCGACACGACCTTTTGGCCGCGCAGGCGCGTCATCTTGACCGCAGAGGACAGGCGCGATTCCAGGCTGGTGATCTCGCGCTTGAACTGCGCAATCAGGCCCGTGGTGCGCGCCGTATGGTCGGGAGCCACCGCATCGTCATCGAACATGAGTTCGACAAACTTGCGCTGGGCCAGCACCGGCGGGAACCACGTGACGGTCAGGACAAAGTAGCCCTCGAACATCGCGCCCAGGCCCTCGAACAAGCGCCGGCGTTCCTCGTCAATGGCCGAGGACACAGCGTCGGGGAACGACGAGACGCCGCGCTCCGAGTAGTTCGGCGCAGGCCGACGCACAGCATCGACGTGCACCATCCAGCCGTTCCCCAGGCCCGCCAGGGCCTGGTTGATGCGGAACGACACCATTTCCCGCTGTTCCTCGGTGCTGCTGGCGTTGTCATCCCCCTTGTACAGCCAGGCGGCCATAAAGGAGCCGTTCTTACCCACGATCACGCCGTCATCGACCACGGCGGCGTAATTGAGCAGATCGGCCAGGCCGGCATCCTTGGCGCGATGCTTCTTGAGCTTCAGCTCGGCATCGACAGCCCGGATGCGGGCAAAGAGGATGAGCAACAGAACCGCACCGAGCACAGCAATGGCAATTGCGATTGCTTCGATCATTTGTATTGCTTCCCTTGACTCGGCGTGTTGTCACGGAAGGGCGTGCTGCGAGCCGGGTAGTACGGCTTGTACCGGCGGTGCCGCAGGTACACGTGTCGCAGCTTCGGATCGGCCTTCGCCATGAGGCGCAGCGCGAAGAGCGCGCCGAACCACAAGGCGATGCCGAACACCGTTGCCCTCACTTCTTGGGCGCTGAAAATCAGCGCGCCGGCCAGCAGGCCCGAGAACATCACCAGCTCACGATCCCCGCCCATGAACAGGTTTTCTCGGTTGCCGGCCCTACGGATGGGGATCGCGCGCAGAGCCATGACTTACCCCGCGATGTGGCCGCGCTCGGCCCAGCGCATGACGGCTTCGCCGGGGAAGCCGGCCACGTCCAGCGCGGCGACCTTGACCTGGTGCAGCGCGCCATCGGTCAGGGCGGCGATTTCCGCGCCACGGCCGAAGAACGTGCTCATCATGTTCTGCGCGCCGACCAGCAGGGCCATGACCAGGACGATGAAGATCAACGTGCGGAAGAAGCCGTTGAGTTCACCGCCGAAGATCAGGATGCCGCCGGCGACCACGATGCCGATGATCGACAGCGCGAAGGCCACCGGGCCGGTGACGGAGTTGCGGAGGTTGGTCAGCCAGCTCTCATACGGCAGAGAGCCGCCGGTGCCCTCGGAGGCGAATGCGTGCTGGGGGGCCAGCAGGAAGAACGCCAGGAGGGCGAAGAGGCCCATGTAGAACAGGGCGTTGCGGTTGAGGCGGAATGCCGGGAGGGTTGCTTGCATTGGTCGTAACTCCTAGTCAGAGGGTTTTGGTGATGTACTGGCCGTTGGCGAACCCGGAAACCTCCAAGATTTCCTGGATGCGCCGCGAGCCTTCGACGCGGGCGATATGAACAACCACGTGAACCGCCTCGCCGATAAGCGGTTCAATGGGTTTCGGGGAATCGGGGTGCATGCTGATGAGCATGGCGAGCCGATCCAATCCAGCTTTGGCGTTGTTTGCGTGCAGGGTTGCAGCACCTCCTTCGTGCCCGGTGTTCCAGGCCATCAACAGATCAAGGGCTTCGGGGCCGCGCACCTCGCCGACCAGGATTCGGTCGGGGCGCATGCGGAGGGTGGTTTTCAGCAGCGCCGTCATGTTCACGTCGATGCTGGTGTGGTACTGGACGTAGTTCTCGGCGGCGCACTGGATTTCGCCGGTGTCCTCGATGATGAAAACCCGCTCGGTCGGGTCTTGAATCACCATCTCGTTGATGATCGCGTTCACCAGCGTGGTCTTGCCCGAGCCGGTGCCGCCGATCACGAGGATGTTCCGGTGCGCGCGCACCGCTGCAATCAATGCGTCGCGCTGCTGCGCGGTCATGATTCCGCGCTCGACGTACTGATCGAGCGTGAAGATGGCGACGGCCTTCTTCCGAATGGCGAAGGTGGGTGCGGGCACAACCGGCGGGAGCTGGCCGGCGAAGCGACTGCCGTCAAGGGGCAGCTCGCCTTCTAGGATCGGCTTGGAGCGCGTGACTTCCTTGCCGTGGTAGCCCGCGATGGTTTCGATGATGGCTTGCGCCTGCGCGACGCGCAGAGTGCCGATGCACGTCATCGGCTCGCCCAGGCGTTCGAGCCAGAGCTTGCCGTCCGCGTTGAGCATGATTTCAACGGTCTTGGGATCGTTGAGGGCGGCCAGCAGCTCCGGCCCCATGTCGCGTTCGAGCTTCTTCTTCGCCCGTTCCTTGATGCTGTTGTGTTCTGGTTTCTGGTCGGTCATTCCGTATGCCCTGTATGCCGTTGCGTTTCGCGCATTCTACACAGGTTCATACGATATACCGAACTAATTTCGACCGCAACACCGAAGCTCACAATAGCGACTTCGGCCGCGACGTTGCATCGCGGATTGCGTGGTAGAAAGAGGCGACGACGCGGCGCATGCTCCTTGCGCCCCTCGCGCCGAACCCGTGGCGTTTGCGTCTATGGGTTGTCCGGGGGTTGAGCCACCCCGGCGGGCTTTAGCGGCTAAAACTTGGCTGGCTCTTGTGGCTCAGTTCCTTGCCGCCTCCCTTCCCTATCTCATCCTGGCGTCAACTCCCTCTTAGCTTCTTCCTCGTTGCCTCGCCCCACTTCTTGACGATGAACGCCTGGTGTTCGGGCAGCACTGCCGCCACGCGCTCGAAGCCTGGCGGCAGGCTTCGAGGTGCCTTTCCTCCCGCAAGGGAGTCAAGGGCGTCTTTGTCCAGGTCGGTCGATTCAAGCAGGAGCGGCAGGGGAGTTTCAAGGGCCTGCGCAATGTCCTCCATCACCTTTAGGGAGGGGTTCGCTTTGCCAGTAGTGAGATCGGACAGGAAGGAGATCGAAACCCCCGACCTGTCCGATAGCTCCTTTTTCGTCATGTGCCGCTCATCGAGCAGCCGGAGCACGTTCGTGAAGAAGATGTAGTTGTACAAGGCCCGTATGCCTTCTCGGTGCGGGCGGCAGAAAATTTTAGCCGCTAAAGTTCTTGACCACGGACGCAGGTTTAGCTAAACTGACGACTCCATTAGCGAAAGGAGTATGACGAATGAGCCACAACCTGTTCCAGTTTATCGGTAATCTTACCCGCGATACCGACGTTCGCCATAGCGAAAACAGCGCCCGCGCCGTTTTCGACCTGGCCGTCAATCGCGTGTGGCGCAACGCAGCCGGTGCGAAGCAGGAGCAGACGGACTTCTTCCGCATCAAGTCGTTCGGCGGCCTGGCCGAGAACGCGGGCAAGTACCTGGGTAAAGGCTCCAAGGTGTTCGTCCAGGGCCGCATCGAGCCGACGAAGTACGAGAAGGACGGCAAGACCGAATACGGGTTCGACTTCATCGCCGAGGAAATCGAGTACCTGGACACCAAAGCACCAGGCGGCCAATGAAGGCCAAGCCCGGCCACGGCCGGGCAGTATGCTAGGAGGGAGATTAGATGCCGAACGAGTTCAACGAGCAGGAATACAGGCGCAAGCTCATCGAGGGCGGGCTTAGTGAAGCCGACGCCACCGACCTTGCCGCCCGTACCGCCGCCGCTCGCAGGGACTCGGGCAGCGCCGGCGGGGCCTTCCGCCCCGCCGGTTCCCTCTTCGAGCTGCCGGCCACGGCCGGCGACAACAAGGCGGCCTTGCCGCCGAAGCCACCGACGCCGGCAAGCGCCGCCGTCGAGCGATCCGAGCGCATGGCGCAGGAATCGGCCGAGCTGGCGCGCACGATGGGCCTGCCGCCCGAACCGCGCACCGCCGTGAACAAGATGGCCGAGCAGATCGGCGCGCTGGCCCAGGACAAACGGAGTAGTGCGATGGCGACCAAGAAGCGAACCGCCGGCGGCGAGCTGGCCGAGAAGGTCAGCGAGGCCAAGCAGACGGCCTTGCTCAAGCACACGAAGCAGCAGATCAAGGACATGCAGCTCTCGCTGTTCGACCTGGCTCCCTGGCCGGATCACATGCGGGCGCTGCCCAACGACTTCGGGCGGTCGGCGATCTTCACCGTCCGCAACAAGAAGGTGCCACGCGCCGCGCTGCAAGGCCAGTCGATCTACCACGTCAACAAGGACGTGGAGATCACCTACACCGGGATCGAGCTGCGCGCCGACGACGACGAGCTGGTATTCGCCCAGGTGCTGGAGTACGCGAAACGCACCGCGCTCGGAGAGCCGGTTTCCTTCACCTTCTACGAGCTGTGCCAGGACTTGGACTGGTCGATCAACGGCCGGTACTACACGAGGGCCGAGGAATGCCTGACGCGGCTCCAGGCGTCGGCCATGCAGTTCTCATCCCAGCGCATCGGCCGGCTCGAATCGGTGTCGTTGATCCGGCGCTTCCGCGTCCTGGATCGCGGCAAGCGCACGTCACGCTGCCAGGTCGAGATCGACGCCGAAATCGTGGTGCTGTTCGCCGGCGACCACTACACGAAATTCGTGTGGGAGAAGTACCGCAAGCTGTCGCCCACCGCGCGGCGGATGTTCGACTACTTCGCCACCCACAAGGAGCCTTACCCGCTCAAGCTGGAGACGTTCCGGCTGATGTGCGGCTCGGATTCCACCCGCCCGAAGAAGTGGCGCGAGCAGGTAGGCGAAGCGTGCGACGAGCTGCGCGAAAACGGCCTGGTCGAAAGCGCATGGGTGAACGACGACCTGGTGCATTGCAAGCGGTGATCGCCGCCCTGCCCTCCCCTGGAGCCGCCCGAGATCGAGGCGGCTTTTTTTCTCGAGCATCGCCACTTCCGGCGAGGCATTACCGCGCACCAGCTCGCGCACGTCGAGCTGCAGCATCGTCACTTCCGGCGAGGTTGGCCACGTCCTGGCCACGGTCGACCATCGCCACATCCAACGATGCACCGAGGGCCCCATCGCCACATCCGGCGATGACGGCCGCCGGCGCTGGATCTCGCATCGCCACATCCGACGATGAGATCCACTCTTTGACATTTGAGGGGCCGAGCTGCGGGGGATTCTCCCGGCCTGCGGCCGCGAGAACCGGCTATGTCGTGCTGCGCATCGAGCCAGGCGGCCAAAGCCGCCCGTCTCGGGGTCGTTTCAGAAAACGGAAAATAAAGCACGCTAAGGATCAGCCAATAAGCAAAAAGGAGTCTCAGCTCCCTCTTGCTCCGTGTTACAGATGCAATTTGCCGAGCCTATGGCAAGGATGGATCAATACTGTATGTCTTCGAGCAGAGCACCGCCCGCATCAGGCGAGAGTCAGGCGCAGTGCCAGCGCAGCCAGGGTCGCCGCGAGTACGGGGACGGTTAGCACAATGCCCACCTTGAAGTAATACCCCCAAGTGATCGTTATTCCCTTGCGCGCCAGTACATGCAGCCAGAGCAGCGTCGCCAGCGAGCCAATAGGGGTGATCTTCGGCCCGAGGTCACTGCCGATCACATTGGCATAGATCATTGCCTCTTTCACCACGCCGGTTGCGCTTGTGGCATCAATGGAAAGTGCGCCCACCAGTACCGTAGGCATGTTGTTCATGGCCGAAGACAGCAGCGCTGTGAGGAAGCCCGTCCCAAAGGCGGCACCCCATACGCCGCCTTGTGCGAAGTAATCCAGCAGCCTTGCGATATGCTCGGTCAGGCCTTGGTTACGCAACCCATAGACCACGAGATACATCCCCAGCGAGAAAACGACAATTTGCCAAGGCGCTTCACGGATCACTTTGCGGGTGCTGATGACATGCCCGCGCGCAGCGACTGCGAGCAACAGCAGGGCGCCTGCGGCAGCCACGGCGCTAACCGGCACGCCTAGCGGCTCAAGGCCGAAGAATCCGACCAACAGCAGGACAAGAACCACCCAGCCGAAACGGAACGTGGCCGCATCGCGAATGGCCTCATTCGGCTGTTTCAACTGATTCACGTCGTAGTGTGCGGGGATGCTGCGGCGAAAATAGATCGAAAGTACGACCAGAGAGGCAATGATGGCGACAATGTTCACCGGAATCATCACCGCAGCGTAGTCATTGAACCCGATATTGAAAAAGTCGGCAGAGACGATGTTGACCAGGTTGGATACGACGAGCGGCAGGCTGGCGGCATCCGCGATGAAACCCGCTGCCATGACGAACGCGAGCGTCGCAGCCGGACTGAACCCCAGTGCCAACAACATCGCCATGACGATTGGCGTGAGAATCAGTGCCGCGCCGTCGTTGGCAAAAAGCGCGGCGACGGCCGCACCTAGCAGGACGATCAGTGCAAACAGCATGCGTCCTTTCCCGCCGCCCCAGCGTGCGACGTGCAAGGCTGCCCATTCGAAAAAGCCGGCCTCATCCAGCAACAGGCTAATGATGATGATGGCAATGAACGCGGCAGTGGCGTTCCAGACGATCTGCCAGACAACAGGAATATCGCCGAGGTGAACGACACCGGACAGTAGCGCCACGACAGCGCCAAGCGTCGCACTCCAGCCGATGCCCAGCCCGCGCGGCTGCCAGATCACCAGCACGATAGTGGCAAGAAAAATCAGTAGGGCAGCAAGCACGTCAATTCTCTCTTTTCAGCGGGTTTTCGAGTTCTTTAAGGAGGCTTAAGAGGTCAATGCGGGAGATGACGCCGATCACTTTCCCATCTTCCACTACGGGAAGGGACGTCAAGTGATGATCCACCATCAGCCGGGCTGCCACGGAGGGATGCATGGCAGGTGCGACGCCGTGCACTTCGGTGGTCATTACCTCTGCGGCAGTACGCCCCTCGGCCTTGTCGCGCTGTGTTCCCTTTGGGCCCAGGAAGGAAACCCAGAAATTCTCCTTCCAGACCGATTCGCGGGGTTCAAGCCGTTCGTCCGCTCCCCGGTGGATCAAGTCCTCCGCAGTCACGACGCCGAGCAGCCGGCCTGCCTCATCGACCACGGGCACCCCGTTGATGCGGTGCTTCAGCAGCAGATTCGCGATGTCCTCAACCGGTGTTTCAGGTTGAACGGTCACCGGATCGGGAGTCATAAAATTTCGGATCAACATGGTCGACCTCCTATGCTTGGGGATGGATGAGCGCACGCAGGCGTTCTGCACCAATCGGTTCTTCTTTCAGAAGCGGGACAACTGCGTAACGGTCCGCGTGCTGATTAACCACGGCGTTTCAGGCCAGGGACCTTGGCCCAGAGTAGCAACGTGGAACTGAGAACCACGGTGACGCAACCGGCTTCCTGGAAAATAACGGCCATAACGGGCGTCAGGTGTCCAAGCATCGCCAGGGTCAGACCGATAACGTTATAGATGATGGAAAAAAAGATATTGATCTTGATCCGCCGCAGCACCTTTCGGGACATCTGCACGAATTCGACCAGACGCGAGAGGTTACCGTCCATGAGCGTGACATCAGCCGCCTCAATGGCGACGTCCGCGCCGGTCCCTCCCATCACGATGCCGACATCAGCAAGCGCCAGGGCAGGCGCGTCGTTGATGCCGTCACCGACCATGGCGACGATCCGGCCTTTGTTTTTCATCTCGTTGATGGCGGACTGCTTGTCCTGCGGCAAGAGATCGGCCCGGAATTCATCCACGCCGATCTGGGATGCTACAGCCTGCGCAATTTTGAAGTTATCACCGGTCAACATGGTGATTTTGCCCACGCCAAGAGACCTCATCGAGGCAATCGCATCCACTGTCTCGGCCCTGACTTCATCGGCGATGGCCAGAAGTCCGATGGCTTCGCGGCTTCGTACAACCAGGATCACCGTTCTTCCGAGGTCGGATTGGTCCGTCACGGCCTGCTCGATCCGGGCGGGAATGACGATTCCCTGTTCCCTCAGAAAAACATCCCTTCCCACCACGATCTGCTGCCCGGCATAAGACGACACAACACCCTTGCCGATCTCGATTCTGAACTCATCGGGGTCCGGAATCTCAAGCGCTTTTTCACCGGCAAGCGCCATGACCGCTTTTGCCAAAGGATGCTCTGAGTACTTTTCAGCGATGGCGGCCAGCCTAAGCACCTCGTCTTTCGGCACGCCATCGCCGCTGATTACCTCCAGGACTTTCGGGCGGCCCAGGGTGAGGGTGCCGGTTTTGTCAACTACCAGGGAGTCGATCCTGCCTGCGATCTCGAAGAAAATGCCCCCCTTGATGAGTACGGCTCGTCGGGCCATGTTGGCAATGCCGGCGGCCACGGCCGAGGGTGTCGCGATGGCGAAAGCGCACGGGCATGCCACGAGCAGAATGGCGACGGCCACCTTCACATCACCCGAAGTCAGATACCCGATAACCGCCAGGACGAGGACCGCAGGGAGGAACCACACGGTGAAGCGGTCAGCAACCCCCTGGATGGGCGCTTTGGACTCCTGCGCCTCCTCGACCAGGTGAACGATTCTGGCAAGGGTGGTATCCGCGCCGATCTTGGTTGTTCGAATTTCAAGGCGGCCATCCTCATTCAGGGTGCCGGCGAACACCTCGTGTCCCTTGAGCTTTTCCACCGGCATGGATTCACCGGTAATGGGGGCTTGATTGACGGCGGCGGCACCCGCGGTCACCACGCCGTCCACCGGAATGCGCTCACCCGGCCGTACGATCACGATATCTCCGTACTGAAGCTCGGCCACGGCAACGGGGACTTCCTCATCGCCGCGCCGCACGTTTGCCATTGGCGGGGTGAGATCTAGCAGGCCGCGGATACTCCGGCGCGTACTGTCAAGCGTGTAAGACTCCAAAGCCCCGACCACGGCCATAATCAGAATGATTACCGCAGCAGGCAAGAACTCCCCGGCAGCTATCGAGACAAAAATCGCCAACGTTACGAAGACGTTGACCGTGATTCTTCGATTTGCGACGTCCCGGAAGCCTGCCCAAAACCGCTGCCATCCGCCGAAAAAGGTTGCGACCAGGGCAAGTCCCGCAGCCAGAGTTCCCGGCC